>JAUNPN010000177.1 GCA_030536655.1 bacterium
TGATATTATACGCCAGCTGGCAACCGTTGCTGTCTATGCGGCACAGCAGCTGTATAATGCCGAGGAAACTCAGAAAAAGAAGGAATATGCGATTACATATGTAAAGAATGAATTAGAGAAGTATGACATTACATTTTCAGAAGATGCCATCAGTACATACATCGAAGGCGCTCTAAAGGATATCAAAGTAAGTGACGGTGCGCAGTGGTAATGTACTTCAGACGCAGATTTAGGGTAGAGATTTATGTGTCTCTACCCTATTTTTACGCTTATCAGACTTTATATCATTCTAACGAGGAGATATTATTGCCCTTTTTATCGTATTTTTAGCCTCGTTTTCTGTACTGATTTTTTACTGATTTGACATACTTTTTTACTGATCTAAGGTCGTAAAAACCATCTATTTTGACAGTTTTTAGTGTTATTTTTTACTTTTTATGGTTTATTTTAAAATAGTAATGGTTCTTAGTTTTGGCTTATTTATTAGATTTTACTGAGCTCTTTTGTATATTACTCAAGAAAAATTTTTATGATATTATTTTTTATATCATTTTTTATACAAATTGTCAATTAAGTTTAATACGTTTTTTTAAATACTGTATCGAAATAGCCTCAAATAAAAAAATCAAAAAATTTTTCAAAAACCTCTTTTCTTTTTAGAAAAAGTATGCTATAATATAAAATGTAAAAATAATCTTGACAGGAGGATGTTATTATGAAACACGTACAGACATTAAATAAGGCTAACTTAAAGGAAACAGCAAAGCACGGCGGCTGCGGCGAGTGCCAGACATCATGCCAGTCAGCATGCAAGACGTCATGCACTGTTGCAAACCAGAAGTGCGAGCACGCTGAATAATAAAGTTACCTAAGGCAGCCTCCGAATAACGTTTTATTTGGGAGGTTGCCTTAATTATTGGCAGTCTCTGATACTATTCGTAATTTAAAGGCTGCCTTAATTCTATTATTAACGGAGTAAGAAATGATACATAAGTATAAATTATTGGGTAAAAATATAGTTCTTGACGTATATTCGGGCGCGGTTCACGTTGTTGACGACGTTCTCTATGATGTGCTCGATTACACGCTTGAGCCGTTTATAGCAGAGAGGGAATGTCCGCAGTTTATCATTGACGCTCTCAGCGACCGATACAGCGAAGCAGACGTCCGTGACAGCTATTCGGATATATGCGAGCTTTTCAAAATGGGTCAGCTATTCACGGATGATATATACGAAGAAATCGCCGCAAACTGGAACAAGAAAAGCGTTGTTAAGGCATTGTGTCTGCATATCGCCCATGACTGCAATCTCCGCTGCAAGTACTGCTTTGCCGATACCGGCGAGTACAAGGGATGCAGAGGGCTCATGTCGGCTGAAACAGGCAAAAAGGCTATTGATTTTGTAATTAAATCAAGCGGAAACAGAAAAAATATTGAAATTGACTATTTTGGCGGAGAACCGCTGATGAATTTCGGTGTGGTAAAGGAAATCACCGAGTACGCTAAAGAACAGGGAAAGCTCCACGGCAAAAACTTCAGATTTACAATTACAACAAATGGTATTTTACTGAATGACGAAATTCAGGAATATATTAACGAGAATATGTCGAATGTCGTTCTGAGCATTGACGGAACAAAGGAAACAAATGACAGAGTCCGGTGCAGAGTTGACGGAACCGGTTCATATGATTCAATTGTGCCTAAATTCCAAAAGCTTGCCGAAAGCAGAAACCAGGACAGATATTATGTAAGAGGTACATTTACGGCATATAACCCTGACTTTGCAAAGGATGTAATTCACCTTGCTGATTTAGGATTTAAGCAGACAAGTGTAGAGCCGGTGGTCGCACCGGAAACAGAGGATTACGCACTTACAAGGGAGCATATTCCGCAGGTCTTTGAAGAATACGAAAAGCTTGCCGCGGAATATGTAAAGCGTTGGAAAGAGGGTAATTGGTTTAACTTTTTCCACTTCATGGTTGACCTTGACCAGGGGCCATGCGCTATAAAGCGTCTTTCAGGCTGCGGATCCGGACACGAATATCTTGCAGTTGCGGCGAACGGCGATATTTATCCATGTCATCAGTTTGTCGGTGATGAGAAATTTAAGATGGGCAGCGTTTACGGCGGCGAAATTAATAAGGCTATTGTCAAATATTTTGAGGATTCAAATATATATACAAAGGACAAGTGCAGAGGTTGCTTTGCGAAATTTTATTGCAGCGGCGGTTGCGCTGCAAACGCGTATAACTTCAACGGCGATATCAATAAGCCATACGAGCTTGCATGTGAGTTCGAGAAGAAACGCGTGGAATGTGCGATTGCCGTAGAAGCTATTAAAAAACTTGGCAGTTAAGAGCCCGTCCGTAATTAAAGAAATGCATATTACGAAGCTGTTTTTTTCTGCTACGGTGAGCTGTAAACAGTTCACCTATGACTTACAAAGAAAGTCATCCGGTCAGATTATTCCAAAAAAACCATGCATACCGGCGTATGCCGAATGTTTTTGGGGCAATATGACGGGAAATCAGCAAGCAAAATGTGCTTAATTTACGGATAGACTCTGAAAATAAGGCAGTATACATTGCCAAATATAAGGAGGAACAAAACAATGATTCACAAGGGTTTTAAAATGAAGCTCTATGACGGCATGGCTGAGGAGTATGAGAAAAGACATAATGAGCTTTGGCCGGAAATGCGTGATATGATTCACGAATACGGCGGCAGAAATTATTCAATTTTTCTTGACAAGGAAACAATGGTTCTTTATGGCTATATCGAGATTGAGGACGAGGAAAAGTGGGCAAAGAGTGCTGATACCCCGATTAACAGAAAGTGGTGGGATTTTATGGCTCCGATTATGGAAACAAATCCGGACAACAGTCCTGTATCGGTTGACCTTCATCTTGCATTCCATCTGGATTAATTCCGAAACATTTCGGCACAGCACCGTCGATGGCGCTGTGCCGAATTCCATTGTGCAAATAACCAAAGAAATCATTTAAATTTATGTTATTATTTATGAATTTTCACCGCAGATTTTTTATTGACAAAATGAGAATTATCTGTTATAATATTCTACGTTGTATGGCTCGTTGGTCAAGCGGTTAAGACTCCGGCCTCTCACGCCGGCAACGAGGGTTCGATTCCCTCACGAGTCATAAAAAACACATCGTTATGCAAGGCGTAATGATGTGTTTTTTTACTTTTATGAACTTAGAGTCTATCCGTAAATTAAGCGCATCTTGCTTTCTGACTTTCCGTCATATTGCCCCAAAAATCCGACTTTGCAGCATGCGCTTCTTTAATTACGAACAGGCTATTAAAGCTGCTGCAAAACTCTCTTTGCAGCAGTTTTAATAATTTATACACGTATCAGCAAGCCGTTCAGCAAATCATCCTTTGCAAGCTGCTTCATTTTATAATGCAGCTTTTTTCCTGTCGCATTAAGCGGAACCGTGGCAACAAAACGATAATATCTCGGACGCTTATAATTCGAAATCATCGGATTTTCCTTACAAAATTCCTCCAGCTCATGAACGGTAAGCGAATCATCCGAACGAACAATATACGCTGTAACTATTTCTCCTCGCGCCTTGTCAGGAACTGCCGTTACAATGCTGTCGCTGACTTTCGGATGAGTATTCAGAACCTCCTCAACCTGAGCCGGGTAAATATTTTCTCCGCCGGAAATAATCATATCATCCTTGCGTCCCACAACACTGATAAAATGATTTTTGTCCCATACTCCCAAATCTCCGGTATAAAGGAAACCGTCATGGAACTTTCTATCTGTTTCAGTTTCATTGTTGTAATAGAAGTAAGAGGACTTCGCATAAGATTTTATAATAATTTCACCTACCTCATTATTATCCTGTGCAGCAAGCTCATCCGGAGCAGCGCACCGGTCATCATATACCTTTACAACCCGCACGTCATCATCTGTACAGGAGCATCCTGCCGAGCCTGCCATCGCGGGCAAATCAGACGGACGAAGGAATGTATTCCAGAAGGATTCCGTTGTACCGTAGCCATTGAATATTTTCGGAGTAAGTACCTTCTGATAACGTATGCAGGCAGCTCTTTCAAGCGGACTGCCCATTGTTACAATTCCTCTCAGCGCACTCAAATCAAATCCGTTTCTTTCCTGCGCCTCTGTCAAACGCTCAAGCACATTCGGAACGCCGATAATAAATGAAAGCTTATGCTCCTCAATATATCGAAGCGTTGCTACCGCATCAAACTTTCTCATAATTGTGACAGAACCGCCGGCATAAAGCGTAGGCGTTATACCGCCGGAGTGGAGTCCTCCTCTGTGGAACCACGGTGTCGTATTCATGGAACGATCCTCAGATGAGAATGGGAAATGAATCATTACATCATGCGCGCTCAATACTTCATTCAGGCTCGTAATACATACGCCCTTAGGATGTCCGGTTGTACCGGAGGTATAAAGGCGGGTTGTTTCGTCATAAACTGACAGAGGCCAGCGCAGCGACGGATTTGTATCAGCCGAGTATTTTACGAAATCCGAATAAGTGATAGTGCCGGGAATCGGTTTTTCGCCGTCCTCGGAATCAATCATAACAATAAGCTTCGGTTTGAATTTTGAATGTGAAAGAGCCTGTTCAACCGCTTTTTTATTTATCGCCTCGTAAATAAATACCGATGGTCTGCTGTCCTCAATTGTCGCCGCAATTTCTCCGGCAGAAAGCCGGAAATTAATCGGGCAGCTTACTGTTCCGGTCTTGTGACACGCAATGTATGTGAACACAAATTCGGGACAGTTGAGCAGCTGGAACATGATAACATTGCCCTTGCGTATATCCGCATCAAGAACCGCGTTTGCAAATTTATTTGCTTCGGCATTCAGCTCCTTATATGACCAGTGTTTGTCCTCTGTCGGATTAAAAAGAGCTTCTCTGTTTCCAAAACGGCTTACATTTCTCATAAATCCGTTGAGCCACGTGTATTCCTTCTCAAACGCTCTGCGGAACATATTTATTCGTTTTTGCTTATTCTCATGCGAGAACTTTTCCTTCGTCCGGCGAAGCGCATCTTCAAGCATCTCAAATAATTCTTCTATATCATTTGAGTTATACTCATAATTCGATTTGTTTGCACAGTTTTCAAGCAGACGGAAAGAATCAATAATTTTATCTCGGCGCGCCGATGATATGCGGTCAAATCTCTGTTTTTTTGTTTCATTCTTCATTTTTGTAATCTGAACTCCTTTCATCAATGCGTTTGGAAAAAGAGAAGCAAGCAGATTGCCGTCAGAAGCGACGACGACGTATGTTTATACTTCAAGCCGCTGAGGGCGGCGAGATGCGACGCTTATCTCTACTCCTTTCATCTATGCGTTTGGGAAAAGAGAAGCAAGCAGATTGCCGTCAGAAGCGACGACGACGTA
>JAUNPN010000024.1 GCA_030536655.1 bacterium
TGCAAGTTCAATGCGTGCTAAGCCGTTAGGCATTAATTAATCAGTGGTTCCTTAAGGAAGCACTGATTAATTATAGTACGCAGTGAACACAGTCAGATTTTTCGTCAGATTATATAAAAAGATCGAAGGCATACTCACGTATGTCGAGAGATTTTTGTATGATATGACGGAAAATATGCAAGTTCAATACGTGCTAAGCCGTTAGGCGTAATTAATCAGTGGTTCCTTTACTGTTCGGACTAAAACAGCAGCAAAATAAAAACGCGGGAACAGGAGTATTGCTTCTGTTCCCGCGTTTTTACGAAGTCCATAAAAAAACAGTGCATCGGATTATTTTCTCCGACAGCCTGATTGATTCAATGTATTTCTCTCTTGCAGTCATCAATATCAATTAATGCCGGAGCTGTAATTTTTTATATGATTTCCGATAATTTCCGCCACGTCTGTTATCGTTACAAAAGCGCTTCCATCATGTTCATTGATAATGCGCTTCAAGCCGTTTATCTCAATACGGGTGATAACACAATAAAGCACAGTCTTTTTTCCGCTTATAAGCCCCTCGCCTTCGAGAATTGTACAGGTTCTTCCCAGCCTGTCATAAATCATTTTTGCAATTCCCTCTGCTTCGTTGGTTATTATCATAGCAGCCTTTGCCTGCTCCATGCCTTCTTCAACCATATCAATAACCTTAAAGCTGATAAAATATGTAAGCAGACTGTACATTGCTCTGTCCCAGCCAAAAAGTATTCCGGCAAGAATATATATTGCTATATTTATGAAAAATATAATCTGCCCTGTTGAAAAATTCATTTTTTTGCTCAAAAGCATTGCTACAATCTCTGTTCCGTCAAGACAGCCTCCGTACCTTAATACAATACCAACACCGACGCCGAGAAGAACACCTCCGAAAACTACCGCAAGCAGTTCTGTTTCGGTAACATTTTCCATGTCCTTGAACACAGTCAGCATAACCGAAAACAAAAGCATTCCATATATGCCCTTTATTAAAAATTCCTTTCCAAGCTGCTTAAAGCCTATCACAAGGAACGGGATATTCAGCACGACAATAATAATACTTATCTGAATACCCGAAAGCTGATTTATGATAATACTTATGCCTGTTATTCCTCCGTCAAGAATTGTCGAAGGTATAAGAAATTCCTCCAGTGCAAATGCCGCCAGCACCGCTCCCAAGGTAATCATTACATACGGAAATACCTTTTCTCTAATAAAGCTATTAATCATTAACTGCCTCCATGCCGTAATTTACACCAATGTAAAATACAAAATAACCAAAATGCCAAGCACAATCCTATAGTAGCCGAACACCTTAAAATCATGCTTTCTTACATAATCCATCAGAAATTTTATTGCAGCCATTGACACAATATATGATACAGCCATGCCTATTAATAAAACCGCAAGATAGCTTCCGGTCATAACCGAGCCTTCAAGAATGAATTTGCCTATTTTCAGAACGCTTACACCGAGCATAACCGGAATTGCGAGAAAAAATGAAAATTCCGCCGCAACACCTCTTGAACAGCCGAGGAGAATCGCGCCGAGAATTGTCGCGCCCGAACGCGAGGTTCCCGGTATTATGGAAAGAACCTGAAACGCGCCGATAAGAATCGCTGTTCTGTAGGTCATGGACCTCATATCTGTTACAAGCTCTTTCCGTTCTTTTCTCTCAACAATGATGAATGCTATTCCGTAGATAATAAGGGTAGCTGAAACAACCATCCAGTTCTCAATCATTTCCATGTAATTATCGAGCAGCAGTCCGATAACTGCCGCCGGAATACACGCCGTAATAACCTTAAACCACATCTGCCATGTATCCTGCTTTTCCTGCTTGGTTTTTGACAAAGCAAACGGATTGAGTTTTCTAAAAAACAAGGTTACAACCGCCAAAATTGCTCCGAACTGTATCACATACAAATACAAATCAAAGAAGGAAGCGTCGGCGGCAAAGCCGCTTCCGGACATAAATTCCTTGACAAGTATCAGATGTCCGGTCGAACTGACCGGCAGCCACTCCGTGATACCTTCTACTATTCCCAGTATAATCGATTTAATAATATCTATAACCAAAATACATTCTCCTTGCCTTTTAAAACTTAATTATATTTTTTCTTAACGTATTCAATAACAATATCTGCGCTCTCATTTATACCAAGCTTTTCCGTACTCAGACAAAGATCATAATTATTCATTACGCCCCAGTCATTGCTCGTGTAATACTCATAGTACGAGCGTCTGCGCTTGTCTGTCTTTACAACCATATCGCGCGCCTTTGATTCTGCAAGATTTCTCGCCTTTGCAACGCGCTTAATTCTATAGTCAAGCGATCCGTATACAAATACGCTCAACACCTCGGTATCCGGTACATCCCGAAGTACATAATCCGCACATCTGCCAACGATTACGCAATTTCCCTTTGATGCTATTTCCTTGATTATCTCAGACTGAGCAATAAACAGCTTATCATTTATCGGCATATCATATGGCGTTGGAGTATGTAATCCCCGGAAAGAAAGACCTCCGTTTGCAACAGAATACAAAAAGCTGTTTGTTGCACGTTCGTCTGCATTCTTTAAAGCCTCCGGACTAAGGTTGCTCTTATCTGCCGCTAATTCAACAAGCTCCTTATCGTAACACGGAATACCCAGTACCTCCGCAATTCTCTTGCCGACGTCCAAACCGGCGCTTCCCTTTTGTCTTCCAATCGTAATTACTAATGACATAATTGCCTCCGTTTCTGTGCTCTCAGCACTGCGGTTCTACCGCTTATTTTTAAACAGCTACTTATACAGCTGTTTATAATTTTCCCAATGCTTATTTACCTTTTTGACATAATTCCTCGTTTCCGCAAACGGAATATATTTCAATGTTTCTCCGTCGTCACTGTAACGCGAATCATTAAGCCACTTCGAAACATTCCCCATTCCTCCGTTATACGCCGCAAGCGCGGTATCTATATTATCATACTTATCTATCAAATATCTAAGATAATGACATCCTATCATTATATTCGTTTCCGGGTCAAGATAATCATAATTCTCAAGCTTCATCTGAACTGCGTTCCATTCCGCAGTTTCCTCCGTCAGCTGCATAAGTCCCGCCGCATACTGTGACCTTGCCTCCGGAACATAATTGCTTTCAACCTTAATGACAGCCATTACCAGATAGCGGTCAAGCTTATTTTTTGCAGCATACTTTGTTATAAATTCACTGTAAGCGACAGGATAATTTGCCTGCTTGCCGACATGATAGCCGCTTTTTACGCCTATGCATGCTATTACAACAGCCATTGCGGCAAGAAATATTTTAAACAGCTTACTACTCAATACTAAACTCCTTTATCTTCTCCAGAACCTCCCGTGCTTCTCTTTCAAGCTCTTTCTGCGTGCCGTTGTTATGAATAATATATTTTGAATGTTTAATATAAAATTCCGCCGGCGGCTGAGCGTTTATCCTTGACTGTGCAGACTGCGCAGATATTCCGTCCCGTTCCATTATACGTCTTAGCCTTATTTTTTCATCAGCAATTACAGAAACGATAAAAACACACATTTTTTCTATTCCGCTGCCAATCAGCACCGCAGCGTCTATTGCCGCAATTCCCGTTTTTTTCCGTAAAAGCTCAGACTTGATTTCTCTATATATGTATTTATGTGTAATAGAATTGAGCATTTCAAGCTTTTTTTCATCAGCAAATACAATATCCGCAAGCTCGTGTCTTTTCAATCTTCCGTCCTCACCAAGGATTTTATTGCCAAAGCAAGCGCACAGCTCTTTCAGAGCCTCTCTGCCCGGCTCAACAACCGCTCTTGCGGTTTTATCCGCGTCAATTACATATACTCCGTTTTGCCGAAAAATCTCTGAAACTGAGGATTTTCCGGCGCCGGTTCCTCCGGTTATTCCAAAAACCATCATTTTCTATTTTCTCCGGATATATTTTCAATCTGCCAATCAATTTCCGGCTTTCCCATACGCTTTAACAACTCGTTTGCCTTTCTGAAATGTCCGCATCCAAAAAAGCCTCTTGACGCGGAAAGCGGACTCGGGTGAACGCTTGTAAGCACATAATGCTGCGGATTGGTTATAACATTAAGCTTTTCCTTGGCATTATTTCCCCAGAGCATAAATATTACAGGATCTTCACGCTTATTCAAAGCTTCTATTACGCTGTTTGTAAACAGCTCCCAACCCTTATTCTTATGCGAATTGGCTGCGCCGTCACGTACTGTCAGAAGCGAATTGAGAAGCAGGACTCCCTGCCTTGCCCATTTCTCAAGATAGCCGTTATCAGGAATATAACAGCCAAGCTCCTCATGAAGCTCTTTATATATATTTACAAGAGAGGGCGGAATTTTTACACCTTTTTTTACCGAAAAAGCAAGACCATGTGCCTGACCAACCTCATGATAAGGGTCCTGACCGAGAATTACGACCCTTGTATCCGCATATGAAGTCCACCTAAGCGCATTATATATATCATACATATCCGGATGAATTAAGTGAGATGAATACTCATTCTTCAAAAATTCACGAAGCTTTTTATAATACTCTTTATCAAATTCTTCTTTCAGTATTTCGTCCCAGTCACTGCCTATAATCGCCATTTCTGTCTCCTTTCGCTTTCTCTATATTCTATTATAGCAGAAATATTGTAAAAAATCAAGATACGATAGTAAAAATTTCGTAGTTTTTAAATAGTAACTTTATTGTTCAAAAAAAGGGAACCCTAAGGTTCCCTTTTTTTATAGGTTTACAGATTTAATTAATCAACAACTGTGTAGAGGTTGTAAATCATCTGTGCAGCCATTGCTCTTGTTGAAGCGTCTGTTGCACCAAACTCTGTATCCGATACACCGTTCATTATACCTGCTACCTGCAATGCGTTAATTGCATCCGCTGACCAAGCCGGAATTGTATCCGTCCAAGCCTTCGGCTGGTAAATTGTCGGTAACTGTGTTCTGAATGTTGTAATAGCTCTGTACATCATTACAGCCATTTCCTGTCTTGAAACGAGAGCGTCCGGTCTGAACATACCATCCGGATATCCTGTTACGATACCGTACTGAGCAGCTGCGTTCACATACGGTGTGTACCACTCGCCGCCTACTACGTCCGGATATACTGTAGACTGAGTACCTTCACCTACATTAATACCGTAAATTGTAACAACTAACTTAGCAAATTCAGCTCTTGTAATCTCGCCCATCGGCTCAAATGCTGTTGCTGATCTACCGTTAACGATACCCATTGATGCCAAGATTCTGATTGCATCTTCAGCCCACGGTGCCTGGTCAAGATCCTGGAAGTTAACCGGATAGTTACCATCAGGCCATGTGAGTGACGGAGTGGTTGAACCATTTCCGGCAATAACTCCGCTTGTAATACCGCTGCCTGAACCGCTGCTGCTACTGTTGCTGCTGCTTGACTTCTTAGTTTCAACCTCAAAGTCATCTGAAACTACAGTATCAAATACCTCTCCGTTGTATCTATATGACAACTCTGCATAGATATATGTTTCAGCCTTCTTATTTGCCTTACCTGTAATAGTTACAGTTGACTTAGCTACGCCTGTGCTCTTTGAGAAGTCAGTTGTCGGATTGTTAACTGAAACTATACTTGTATTATCTGACTTGAAAGTAATCTTAACATTTGTTGCTTCCTTCGGAATACCATCAAATGTTACTGTTACCCTCTTTGTTGAACCCTTTGTAAGTGTCGGTGTGTTGTTAGTTGACCACTTCGAGAACTTAGCTCCGTTTTCATCTTCACCAACACCCGGCTTTGCTGTCGGTTCTGCTGTTGCTGACGGAGCAACTACCTCTGAACCGTTGTCAAGAGCTTCATCCTCACCTACAACATTTAACTTAGCCGAAACATTAAGATCCGGTGTTAATGCTGCGATTGTGTACTTATCAATAGCCTCTGACGGCTTAACCTCTGAGTTATAACCCCAGATTGTGTTGAAGAACTCTTCCGGAGTAAGAACCTTGTCTCCATCCTTAGCAACATAATCAACGCCGTAAACAGCCTGATCACCATTTGCCTTTGTGATTGTTAATGTTACGTATGTTGTCTTTTCAGCAGCTTCAGCTTCCTTAGCCTTTTCAGCACTTACAAGGTCACCTAATTTAACGCTACCTAATACAGGAGTTTCAGTCGGCTCTACTGTCGGCTCAGGTGATGCTGTTGCCGGTGCATCTGTTGCTGACGGCGCTGTTAATACTACATATGCAGCAGGCATTGACTCATCGTCTGTAAAGATACCATTTGCATCTTCGTCTGCAAGTAATGAACCCTTTAAGAGCTGTAATACAAAATCATTTGTAAGCGGCTGCTTCAATGTAATTGTAACCTTACCAATCGCACCAGTCTCTGATTTAAGATTTCCTGCTGACATTGCTGATACTGTATATGTATTTACAGCCTCCTTATAGTCCTCTGTTACTGGACCAAATAATGTATCATCTGTCTTTACTGATTCAACATTACCTTCCGGCATTCCAAGTACCATTGTATATGTTGCAATACCATCCGGCATACCCTTGTATGCAAAGTTTACAACCTTTACTGTATCTGTGCTTGAAGCATCAAGTGAAAGCTCAATACCCTTTTCTACCGGAGGACACGTCGGAATCGGTGTTGCCGGTGCATCTGTCGGCTTCGGTGCTTCAAGAAGTACTGTGTTAACACCCATAGAATTATCATCTGTGAAAATGCCATTTGCATTTTCATCAGCTAATAATGAACCATTTAAAGCCTTGATTTCAAAATCAGCTGCAAGCGGCTGCTTTAATGTAACCGTAATCTTACCGATTGTACCATCTTCTGACTTAAGATTTCCTGCTGACATTGCTGATACTGTATATGTATTTGCAGCCTCCTTATAGTCCTCTGTTACTGAACCAAATAATGTATCATCTGTCTTTACTGATTCAACATTACCTTCCGGCATTCCAAGTACCATTGTATATGTTGCAATACCATCTGACATTCCATAATACTTGAAATTAATTACCTTTACAGTTTCAGTACTTGAAGAATCTAACGAAAGCTCAACACCTGCAGTCGGATCTTCAGCATTGACAACTGTAAAATTAGCAAATAATGAAAACACCATTGCTAATGAACAAATTAATGCTATTAACTTGTTTGTCTTTTTCATTGTCAAACTCCCTTCAAAAGTTTATCCTATAATTTTATATAAATCGTTTCAGCAATACGCAAATATTACTGAAACGATTTATAAACAAAAATGTTATAAAATGCAATAACCAGTCACTGACCACTTATTACTTATACTCAACGACATTTCCGTTAGCATCTACAACTGCTGTCATACCAACCTTCTGAGCAGCCTGACCTGTTACAGAATACTTAAGAATCTGCTGAGCATCCATTGAGTTAATTCCTGCCGGATTAGATACATCTGCTGCAATCATCTTATCCGCATCACTTGCAAAACCGGCTGTACCACTTACAGCATACTTAAGAACCTGCTGAGCATCCATTGAGTTAATTGTTCCCATCGGATTTGTTACATCACCCATTAATACCTCATGAGTATCTACTACATCACCAACAGTGAACTCATCCTCTGAGATTTTGAACTCGCCGCCCTCGTAGTAACCAACCATTGCTACATACTTACCGTCAGCAAGCTTCTCTGTTCCCTTAAGGAGAGCCGTATCAGCCAAAGCTGCATCCTGGTTTATGTAAAGGATGTCTCCCTCAGTAACGTTACCCTTCTTGTCTGTCGGAATAACGAGAACTGTCTTCTGTGTGTCAGCGTCGCCTGCCGGTACATTGAACTTTACTGAATTGTTCGCTTCTGTGTACTCAGCCGCCATAGCTGACATGCCTGCTGCAACTGTAATAGCTGATACTGCTGCACAAGCAACGATGAATTTCTTCATTGACTTTTTCATTTTAGTCTTACCCCTTTTCTGAAAAAAATTTTTTTAATTTTTGTTTGAGGTGCCTATTGCGGACAGAGCACCTTATACAAGTTACATTCATATATTTACATTATAAACTATATATCTTAAAATTTCAATCACTTTTTTAACACTTTTTATTTTTTGTGAAAAATGTACAAACGCTCATCCCGCAATATGGATAGGTTGTACAAAAAACACATAATATAAACCGTATTTTTTTACAGCTTTAATTAAATTTGGACAAAGCAATATTCCACCGTCAAAAAAAAGCAGCTGCCGTGCAGCCGCCTTTCCTATTCACTTGAAACATCTTCTTTTTTATTTACCTTTACCGGAGTAAAGCCCCTGAAATTCCTTGAATACACAAAAAACTCTGTTTCCTGATTTCTGAGGTTAATATGCTTAAGCAATCTCAGCACAGTCTTTTTCGAAAAGCCGGTAACCGGCATATACGCATAATCGCCGTCAAAGGTTTCCGCATAGAAAATATCCATTGTCTGAACAGTTCTCTTAACCGTAAAATCCTTCGAACGTTCAAACGGCTCAAGCTTATCCATAAAATCATCGGCAGTTTTTGCCGTTCGCTTGATAAAATTTTTTGTTCCTATATATACCGCGCTTATCTCACTTATAGGGATTTCAATCAGCTCTGTCCGTGCAGGTATAAACTCACGGAGCAGAGCAACAGGAAATCCCGTCGCATACGGCATAAAGCCGTTTGTCCAGCGGCGCATATATACGCTTCTTTTATCAGCGGCAATATAAGTTGAATACGTAGTATTCGCACGTATAGCCACATACGTCACACACAGAAACGCGGCTATAAGGTAGCTTATGACAAACAGCGGCTTTGTTTCTATAAGATTATATATCGCAAGCACCACTGCAATAACTGCAATCAGCGACATAACCGCTATAATAACAAAGCTTTTCCTTCTGTAGGAAGGCTTTGTTCCCGCCCTAACACTGTATGCCATAATTTTTCCTCCTTAACCGTAGTTTCAATAAATTCTTCTTGCACAGTAATAAGTTGATGAATAATACGGAGTATTCATATCCGTAATTTTTACAACGTCGCCGGTCCGCGGCGCGTGGAGCATCTGACCGTTTCCGATATAAATGCCCACATGATGAACATCGCCGTTTGACTCAAAGAACACAAGATCGCCGGGCTGTAAATCTCCTTTTGCAACCGGAACGCCTTCCTTGCACTGTGTCTGAGTTACACGGCTTATATCGATTCCGAGGTTCTTCAGCACGTACTGCACCAGACCGGAGCAGTCAAAGCCGGACGGAGTTGTACCGCCCCATACGTAAGGAACTCCAAGATACTTTGAAGCCTCGTTGACAATCTTCTGACCCATTTCCGAAGCCTGAACCGAAGTAAGGAAGTCAAGGGTCGGCGTACCCGGTACGCTCTCAACAAGTCTTCTGTCCTTTGCAAGCTCCTTATATGCTTTTGTTGCCTTAACCTGCTTCTGTATAATCTTCTTTCTCTTTACAGTTTCGGTTTTTCCGTTTTTGTTCTTCTGTTCAACGTCAATAATTTCCTCATCATAGAAGTAAAGAACTCCCATTTCCGGATCGTCATATACAAAATAGTATGTATCGTCAGGCTCAAGAATTGTTTCCGTAATTACCGGCTCCGGCATATTAATTTTTACCTTAACCGACGCCTTTGCCTTTTCAATATTCGTATCACGTCTTAAAGCGGTTACATACACATAGTACTCTCCGGGGTCAACGCCTCTTATAACAGCCTCATACTTATCCTTTACAATCTCGCTTGTCAGAAGCTTTCCTTCATCGTCATACAAATCAATCATAAAGTCATGATACTGCTCAGAGCTCCAGCTCACTGCAAGATAATCGTCATCAGTGCTTTCATCATTATAAGGCGTTTCAATAACAACACCGTCCTCTGCGGCGCTTCCGTAACTGAAAAGCACATCCTCCGATGAAAGCGATATACCATCCGGTGTAATCGAGCTTACAACCATACGGTAGTCCGCTCCGCGCTTGAACAGCTCCGAAGGGAGCGTGATTTCGGTTTTATCTGTTTTTATATACTCATTTACCGCATAATCGTCATTTTCTACGTCAAATACTTCTACATGGTATTCCGTAGCCGCCTGCATTGCAAGCTTAATAACAACGTCCTCTCCGTCATTATACAGAATTTCTTCTGACGGAGTTTCAATAACAGGCGTTGTCACCTCCTGTACCTCTTTAAGCTTGTAATCTGTTTTCTCAAGCTTAACGACAGGCTTTTCCGAAACAGAAGCGGTTCTGACCGCCCTGCCCTCACTTAATGCAAACACAAATTCATGGTTTTCATCCATATGGAAGCCCGCGCCCGCCGAAACCGAGGTTTTGCTTTCCTTTGTGAGCACCTCGTTTTCCTGCTGAACCAGACTGTTATATATGCAGAACGGATCAAAACCAAGCGCATAAACACTGCCGTCATCAACAGAAACGTCACCGGAATATGCCGACGCCGCCTCCGCGGCAGCTTCATTCATCGCCGTATCTGTTACATATTCCTTAAGACCAAGCCTTGCGCGGTAACCATTAATCATATCAACCGTTTGCTGCGCGCACGCCTTCACCGATTCTTCGCTGCACTCCGCATCCTTATCCGCAGTATTGTACAAAACAGCGTCTATTTTACCCTTGCTGTCCGTATAGAAGCTGAACGCGTCATCATTTCTGTAATCCGCCGCTCTTACATATGAATCTCCCACTTTCACACTTCCAACACCGAAATTCATACTGTTTGAATATACAGCGCAGACTCTGTCCGCTTTTACTCCAACCATAACAAGATTTGCCGCATCTGCATTATATACATACCAATCATATCCATACAGGCTTTCATCTATCCTGTTCGGCATTCCAAGCTTATCCGTAACCGTAGAAATATTTGCCCCGACAGTTATATCAGCATCGCCCAAATCAAAGCTTATTTCCTTCATAAAGAGATCATACACTTCTTCGGTAAGCACCTCACAGCTCTCACGGGTAAGCTCCTTATCAGGGTTTGAGCCGCTTCCTTCGGAAATAATACCCTGCTTCATCATAAAAGCGTAGGCTACACGGTTTTCTTCATTTATATATGCGTTATCATAGCAGTCATTCAATATAATATCCGCTTCATCACCGGTAATCGCATAACTGCTGTCATAATTTATCACTGTTTTATAAAGGATATTTATCATATCCTGCTTTCGTATTGAGTCAGAGGCGATGATTTTTCCGTAATCCTCAAGATTTGCATAACCGAGAACCACAGCCTTCAAATACGTCTCATCTATACCCTCCTCAGCTTCTGCCTTTACCATCTCCGAGGGAAGCGGCACCTCCGTATTGCGCAGCTTCTCATAAAGCTCAACTGCACGCGAAAGAGCCTCTGAATTTGAAATTTTCTCAGCAGCTGTTATATCTTTTGTACTCTCCGCTACAACTGCGGCGTCTTTTGATAAATTTTCCTTCTCGGCATAGGCAACCGCGCTGCCGGAAGCAAGAAGCGCCACAACAATAACCGTAAAGAGCCCCGACGTCAGCTTTTTTCTTGCCACAAACTTCATTCCTTTCTGAATAGACTTAACCCAATAATATCAGATGATATTATTATAACAGATTTTTTTCAATTTGTCTATGTCTAAAATGTGAATTTTTTATGTATTTTTTATTTTTTTTAAGTTATTTTGCTTTCTCCGAGAGCCTGTTAAAATTCACATAAAAAAACTATTGAATTTATGCCCGATTTATGATACAATATTTTTATTATCAGTTATCTGGAGGAATAAATGAAAATTCTTATAATGTCCGTGCGTGCCGGATACGGTCATCACAGCACGGGAAAGGCTATAATAGAATATCTGAAAAATGCCGGGCATGAATGTGAAATGCTCGACATCTTTGACTATATCAATCCGATTCTCGGAAATTCCATTCAAGACGGCTACCTGCTTTCCACCAAATATCTTTCAAGCTATTACGGACGGATTTACGGCAAGCTGACCGAAAAGGATGAGCCATACGCCAAGCATTCAATAACAGCGCTGCTTTCAAACGTAGTTTCAAAAAAGCTGCGGCAGTATGTGTATGAATTCGGTCCCGACGCGATAATCGGAACACACAGCTATGCCGGAGTTGTTATGACAATCCTCAAAAAAAACAAAGTCATTTCATGTCCGACGTTAGGCATCGTAACCGACTTTACGGTGCATCCCTTCTGGGAAAGCACCGACCTCGACCGTTACATCATCCCGGATGAGCTGCTGAGCTGGCAGATGCAGAAAAAAGGCATTGACAAGGCAAAGCTGCTGCCGACAGGCATACCTATCCGTTCACAGTTTTCATCAAAGCTCGATAAAAAAGAAGCAAGAAAACAACTGGGGATTGCCGACAAAAAAACCATTCTGCTCATGATGGGGTCAATGGGCTACGGAGACGTCGCGGACGCCGTGAAAACGCTTGACAGCTTTGACGCCGACTTCCAGGTTCTCTGTGTCTGCGGCTCTAATGAAAAGCTTAAAGCGGTACTTGAAAACAGCAAATATAAAAAAGACGTCTGCATCTACGGCTTTGTTGACAATGTGGATGTAATGATGGACGCGTCCGATCTTATAATCTCAAAGCCCGGAGGTCTTACCACCTCCGAGGCATTTGCAAAGGAACTTCCTATGATTACAATGAACCCTCTGCCGGGTCAGGAGGACAGAAACACTGATTTTCTCGTGAACTGCGGCGCAGTCGTTGCAGTTAATGACCGAGTGCATCTGGATGAAGCATTGAATCAGATTTTTAACTGCCGCTGGCGGCTGGAGCATATGCGCGAAAGTGTACTTCACATAGGCAAGCCGAATGCTACAAGAGATTTATGCGAATTTATCATAAATCGGTGCGCCGTCCGCAAAAAGACCCGCGGAGCAAAAATATGAAAAGAGTTCTGAACTGCATTGTGCCGGATGAGTTTGACGGTCAGCGGCTCGATACCCTGCTGCGTTCGAGATATAAAATGTCCGGCTCTCTGATAAAGGATTTAAAGCGCGCGGAGGACGGTCTGCTTGTAAACGGCAGCCGTGCGCGAACCGTTGACCTCCTGCACAACGGCGACAGCGTGACGCTCACGCTGCATGAATATGCCTCGGAGAATATACCGCCGGTTAAGCTCAGCTTCAAGACGGTATACGAGGACGAGGATTTGCTAATCGTATCAAAGCCCGCCGGTATGCCGACTCATACCTCACAGGGAAATTTTCTCAATACTCTTTCAAACGCGGTTATGTACCACTTCATGGAGAACGGAGAGGAACACGTTTTCCGCGCTGTGAACAGGCTTGACAAGGACACCTCCGGGCTGATGTGCATTGCTAAAAACAAATACGTCCACGCAAGGCTATGCGCGGATTTTCATTCCAAAGCCGTTAAGCGCAGCTACCTCGCCATTGTCTGCGGAGTTATCCGCGGCGAGGGTACAATAGACTTGCCGATTGCAAGAGAAAACGACAGTGTTATAAAGCGCGTTGTCCGCAGTGACGGCGCGCGTTCAATTACGCATTATAAAGGACTTGACGTATTCAGCGGTTATTCTCTTGTTGAGCTGGAGCTCGAAACCGGCAGAACTCATCAGATACGCGTACATATGGCTCACATCGGCGCTCCGCTTCTCGGCGACTGGCTCTACGGCTCTGAGGATAAAGGTCTGTTCTCCCGACAGGCTTTGCATTCGTACCGTATAAAGCTCACACATCCGGTTACCGGTGCGGTTCTTGAATTTGAGGAGCCTCTCCCCTATGATATGATGAATTTTTTTTATAAATTTTCAAAAAGCCCTTGCATACTTTGTTAAAATCTGATAAAATATATGTAAACATAAAGAAATATGATTACCGAAATATTAAAAGGGAGATACAATGCCAATGGAACGTACAATATTAATAGTCGAGGATGATAAACATATAAATGATATTCTTGTTCTGACCTTTCAAAAGGAAGGCTACAAGGTTTTAAGCGCGCTTGACGGGGTAAAGGGTTTGGAGCTTGCCTTAAACAGCAACCCGGACATAATCCTGCTTGATGTAATGCTCCCCGGACTGGATGGCTTTGAGGTTCTCAAAAAGTTCCGCGAAAAGTCGCAGCAGATACCTGTTATTATGCTCACAGCAAGGGATGATGAAGTCGATACCGTTCTCGGTCTGGAGCTTGGCGCCGACGACTATATCACAAAACCATACTCAAACCGTGAGCTGACTGCAAGGGTTAAGGCTAACCTCAGAAGAAGCTCCTATGAAGCGCCTGCTGCCTCACCCGCACACGAACCGAGCACGTTACGCTCCGGAGAGCTTTTAATAAATACAGAGCGCTATGAGGTTACCAAGAGCGGAAAAATTCTTGACATTACTCTGAGAGAATTTGAACTGCTCAAATTCCTTGCAATGCAGCCGGACAAGATTTTCTCGCGCGAGCAGCTTCTTGAAAATGTATGGGGATATGAATATTACGGCGACGTCAGGACGGTTGACGTAACCGTAAGACGATTAAGAGAAAAGATTGAGGACGATCCGAGCGTACCGAAATATATAATAACAAAACGCGGCGTCGGTTATTACTTCAATAATATCGGATAACAGTCAGAAACAATATCAGATAACAGATAAAGGCTGCTGCAAAAATAAAGTTTGCAGCAGCCTTGTAGAATTTTGGAGATTTTTATGATTAAAAGTATACAATTAAAAATTACGGTTCTCTTTGTATTGTTTGTGCTTGCAGCTGAATTTATAATGGGTGCCGCAGGAATTGCAGGTGTCATTCATTCCTATCACTCCTCCTTTGAGCAGGATATGGTCAAAGTGTTCAATACAGACCTGCGCAACGAGCTTGATTCTCTCGCTGCCTCCGGCGGCTCACAGATACAGGGCACAGATATGCACGGCGCGGTTGTATTTGAGGAGGTACGCAGCTATGAGCCTCTGCGCGATACGCTGAACTGCTATCTGGGCGCACTGTCGATAAGCAGCTCCCGTTTTTACGCAATTCTGGACGGTTTGAACGGCAGCGTTCTGTGCACCTCCTCCAATGCAGGAGAAATTACAACCTCAGACGTGGTTCTGAGTGCAATGGAAGGAAATACCGATATAGAAGCCGGACTTTTCGCTCCATCGCTTGAATATGCGCTGCCGGTAAGAAGCGGCGATGATATTTCATATATTATATATATAAAGGATACCTGCGCGGCTCAAAACATTTCTGTGCAGAAGATGCTTAACGCTCTTTTCGCCGCAGCGCTGCTCTCCGTCGCAGCTGCCGCTGCCGCCGGGATTATTCTGTCCTCGTCAATCACAAAGCCGATAAAGCAGCTTACCGCAAAGGCAAAAAAGCTTGCCGCCGGGGATTCCTCCGAGCTTACCGAATCGCAGAGCCGCGATGAATTCGGAATACTTAACAATTCGCTTGTCCAGCTTGCCCATGCGCGCAATGAAATTGATGAGAAAGCCAAGGGTGAACAGATTAAGGTTGAAACCATCCTTCAGAATATGAATGACGGCATTCTTGCGTTTAACTTTTCCGGAAAGCTTATACACCACAATCCGGTGGCCAAAACGCTTCTTCACAGGAATTACCTTGATGACGTTCAGTTTGACCGTTTCTTTCGTGAAATTCAGGCTGATATTACACTCGGTGATTTAGTGTATATGAAGCCGGAAGGCAGCATTGAACGCGATATTCATATAGACAATCAGTTTCTGCACCTTGATTTTGCAGTATTCAACACGGACAACAAAATCGGCGGCATAATCGTTATTATTCACGACATCACCCGCCAGGAGCGTCTGGAGCAGTCACGGCGCGACTTCGTTGCCGATGTTTCTCACGAGCTGAGAACGCCGCTCACAACAATAAAATCATACTCTGAAACGCTTTCGGATATGCCTGACTGCGACCGCGAATTGCAGGTTCGTTTTCTCAACGTAATAGCAAGCGAAGCGGACAGAATGGCAAGAATTATCCGCGATTTGCTGACGCTCTCGGAGCTTGACGCGAACAAGAACATTTACCGCACTCCGGAGGACATAAACATACGCGACATGGTCACTTCCGTAGTCGAGAGAATGGACATCAGCGCGAAAAAACGCCAGCAAACGCTCACCTATCACTCAATAAACGAAATACCTATTATTCACGGTCACCGTGACAGTCTGGAGCGCGTTATAATAAACATAATTTCAAACGCGATAAAATACACTCCGTCCGGCGGAAATATCGAGGTATACACAACAAGCGTATACGATGGTATAACAATAAAGGTAGTAGACAACGGAATAGGCATACCTAAGGATAAGCTTCCGCATATCTTTGACCGTTTCTACCGCGTTGACAAGGCGCGTTCGCGCGATACCGGCGGAACAGGTCTCGGACTTGCGATTGCAAAGCAAACGATAGAGTCCGGCTTCAACGGTAAAATAAACATAAACAGCGAGCTTAACAAGGGTACGGAGGTAACAGTGACAATCCCCCTTAATAAGCCGAAATCGGAATAAAAAAGATGAAAAATTATTATATAAAAATTACTGCTGCATTAATGCTCATCCTTGCATCAGCTTTCTTCTGTGTAAAGCTTGCCTATCCCGGCAAAACCGCCGCCGGGAACAGCAAGGAGGTCAAAGCATTAATAAACACGCTTTACAGCGGCAACGTACATATTTCTCCCGAGCTTATTGACACAAACATTTACAGCGTATGCAGCGCAGAGATGACAAACGGGCTTGACGCGCCTGCACTCGCAAGGCAGTTTTTAGGCAGAGGAGTTCGCCGCGACGGAGATTCGCACTATATATCGGAGGACGGTGATTTCACAGTAAACGGCACGCATTTCATATATACTCCCGCTGTACCGAAATTTTCTGCCGACACTCAGTCCGTATCGCTTACCAATGCAACAAAGATTGCAAATATGCTGTGCGATGAATACGGCATAGATTATAAGAACGGCAGAACCGAGCTTTCCGGCGGAAGAAACGGTATTTCTGTTGCGGTTATGAAAAGCTTTAACGGGCTTCCGGTATTCAACAACGCTCTTGTTATGGAACTTCACACAGACGGCTTGCATTCGATTACCGGAGTTGACTTTGTGGTAAACAGCGGCACAGCCAAAGAACGAACCGCAAAAAGCATATCCGACGCACTTACGGAGTTCATGAACACCTGCGCCGACAAGAACAGGGAAACAATCATAACAGACGTAAGACTGGGATACCTGCTTGAAAATCCTGATAATACCGAAACAACGGCAAAGCCTGTCTGGAGGATTATTGTTGAAAACAGCGCGGTATATTATATTGATGCGTAAGGGTAACGGCTGCAAAGCTTTAGAGCCTGCCCGCAATTAAAGAGGCGCATATGTTGCAAAGCCGGCTTTTTTCTGCTGCGTTGAGCTGTAAACAGCTCGCCTATGATTTGCCAAGCAAATCATCCGGTCGGATTATTCCAAAAATCTGACGCATACCGGCGCATGCCGAGGATTTTGAGGCCATATGACGGAAGATTAGCAAGCAAGATGTGCTTAATTTACTGACAGACTCTTACTTTGCAGAAATATTAAAAAGGACTTTACCGGAGCCAAACAGCTTCTGATAAAGTCCTTTTTATTACAAAATTTCTACAGCGGCATGCTTATTTTCCTTGCTTGCGGCAGCTTTGACAACAGTTCTGATCGCCTTTGCGATTCTTCCCTGCTTGCCGATAACCTTACCCATGTCATCTTCCGCAACTCTAAGCTCAAGGGTGACATTTCCAAGACCGTTTTCTTCCTCACCGGGAATCTCGGTAACCGAAACCTTATCCGGCTCGTCAACAAGCGCCTTGGCAATGATCTCCAAAACTTCCTTCATGATTTACCTCCGTCAATCAGATAATGTTTGACTTCTTTAAGAGTGCCTTTACAGTATCTGTCGGCTGTGCGCCGTTACCAATCCACTTCTTTGCAGCCTCAGCGTCAATATTTACCTCTGCCGGGTCTGTCAGCGGATTATAAGTACCGATTTCTTCAATAAATCTGCCGTTTCTCGGATATCTTGAATCTGCTACTACTACTCTGTAGAACGGAGCCTTCTTTGCGCCCATTCTTCTTAATCTGATTTTAACTGCCATTTTAATTTTCCTCCTAAAATATCATTTCTATATAATTTGCATAAGCAATAATATAAGCTTTATCTGCCGAAACGGAATTTATTTAACAATCCGCCTCTCTTTTTGCCGGTTATCTGCTTCATAACCTTCTGCATCTGCTCGAACTGTTTCAAAAGCTGATTTATATCCTGAACTCTCGTTCCGCTTCCCTTTGCAATCCTTACCTTGCGGCTCGCTCCGATAATCTTCGGATTCTGACGCTCCTTCTTTGTCATTGACTGAATAATCGCTTCAATATGAATAAGCTTCTTTGCATTTTCCTCAGTGTCAACCTGCTCAAGCATTTTCTTGTCCATACCCGGCAGCATTCCCAATATCTGTGAAAATGACCCCATTTTTTTAATCTGCTTCAGCTGTTCCAAAAAGTCATCCAAATCAAACTGCGACTTTCTAAGCTTTGCTTCAAGCTCTGCCGCTTTCTTTTCGTCAATCGTTTCCTGCGCCTTATCGATAAGCGTAAGCACATCACCCATACCGAGAATTCTGGACGCCATTCTGTCAGGGTAAAACTGCTCCAAATCACCGAGCTTTTCTCCGACAGACGCGTACTTAATCGGCTTGCCCGTTACCTTTTTAACCGACAGTGCCGCACCGCCGCGCGTATCACCGTCAAGCTTTGAAAGAATTACACCGGAAATATTAAGCTTCGTATTAAAGGTTTTTGCAACCGTTACTGCGTCCTGACCTGTCATTGCATCAACTACAAGGAGAGTTTCCTTTGGATTTGTTTCAAGCTTTATACGCTGAAGCTCAATCATAAGCTCCTCATCAATATGAAGCCGTCCCGCAGTGTCAAGAATTACAGGGTCGTTTCCATGCTGAATCGCATACTTCACAGCCTCGCTTGCAATCGTTACCGGGTCAGTGTCCGTTCCCATCGAGAACACGGGAATATCAATCTGCTTTCCGAGAACCTCCAGCTGCTTGACAGCTGCCGGTCTGTAAATGTCACATGCCACCATCAGAGGACGCTTACGCATTGTTTTTGTAAGATTCAACGCAAGCTTTGCCGTTGCGGTTGTTTTACCCGCGCCCTGCAAGCCGCACATCATAAATACCGTCGGTCCCTTTTCCTCAAATTCAAGCCTTGAAACCTCGCCGCCTATCATCTTAGTAAGCTCTTCATTAACAATTTTTACAATCTGCTGCGCCGGAGTCAATGATTCCATAATTTCCTCGCCGAGCGCTTTTTCGGAAATTACCGCCACAAATTCCTTTACTACCTTAAAGTTTACGTCAGCCTCAAGTAAAGCGAGCTTGATTTCACGCATTGCGTCCTTAATATCCTTTTCGGTAAGCTTACCCTTGCCGCGCATTTTCTTAAACACGCCCTGCAATCTGTCGCCCAGACTTTCAAATGCCATATTCATGCTCCCTTCAATTTTACAATTTTGATGACAGCTTCTTCGCAAGCTCTTTAAGAGCCGCAATTTTCTCCTCACTGCCATCGGTTTTGAGACTGTCAATAACAGCGTTCATCTCAGCAATCCCTGTGCTGATCTCAATGAAACGCTTTGCAAGCCCCAGCTTATCCTCATATTCGTTAAGCAATTTTTCACCGCGCTTTATGCTGTCACGCACACCCTGACGGCTTATTCCCTCCTCCTCTGCAATTTCAGCAAGCGACAAATCCTCGTTATAATACATATCAAGCGCCGCAAGCTGCTTATCCGTGAGAAGCTGACCGTAAAAATCCATCAGCATCGTAACCGTAAGATTTTTTGCTTTTATTCCGGCCATACCAATCCTCCGTGCCGCCTCAGGCGGCTTAAACTGCGAAAAAATATATTCCCCGCATCAAGTGTAAAGGTCTTTTACTTAACAGACAATATTATAACTTATTTTTCTGCATTTGTCAAGAGCTTATTACTGTAATTCCACACAAAATTTATAAAACAAACAGGGGAATATCAAGCACATTTGCCCAATATTCCCCTTAAAGCCATCAGTATACAATAACCGGAGTACCGGGGCTTATGCTGCTGAACAGCGATGCGGCCACGCTCGGCGGAAGGTTCACGCATCCGTGCGAGCCGCCGCCGCGGTAAATGCTTCCTCCGAAAGCT
Source organism: bacterium (assembly GCA_030536655.1). Lineage (GTDB taxonomy): Bacteria > Bacillota > Clostridia > UBA1381 > UBA1381 > UMGS1958. The sequence continues at coordinate 20,222 of JAUNPN010000024.1, forward strand.
CCGCGCCAGTTTGCGTCATGCAGACCCTCACCGCCGTTAAAAGGCATCCAGTATGATACCGGTGTTTCATAACCCTCACCCTTTAACGTTGCATTTCTTTCCTTATATTTCAAAGCGAACACACCTGTATGCGTTCCGTTTCCCTGCAGCGGATTTCCTGTTACAACGTTTGATGACAAAACCAAAGCTCCGTCCTTGTAATACCACATCTTCTGAGCCGCAATGCTTACCTCCACATATGTGTTAGGTATATCGTAGCCGTCGCCCCTTGTTCCCAGACCCTTTTTTTTGTATTCAGGTTCTTTAACTACAGTTTCACCGGCAAGAATATGATTTCTAAGCGCCTCAGTTTCTGCCGCCTGATTTACAAGCCATCCGTAATCGCCGCCGCCTACAGTGATAACAGAGCCGGCTGAGGACGTCATTTCTCTCCAGCCTCCCACAGTATCATACTGCTTTGCAAGCTCCTTTACATAGCCTGCCGTAAGGTCACTGCTGAGCGTAACCGTATAATCCGGATTAAGCGTGAGCCACTGATTTATCGTGTCACCGTTTACAACAAACGTCTGCGACCCCTTTGTATAGGTAATGCTTGCCGACACGTATTTATTCATTTCCGCAAGTGCCTGCTTCAGCTTGTCCTCCTCTGCCATTGCAACATAAAGTCCCTCATCCTCAAGCGACATATCCGCGTACGTTCCGTATATTCCTGCCCTTAATGCAGTGTAGAATCTTGAAAAGCTGATGATATTCTTACCCTCAACCTCTTTCATATGGTAAGCACCGTTTTCATAATAAACTCCCGCAGTCGCTCCGTCCATTGCGGCTCTCGATTCCACTGCGCAGTCAAGGTTTTCCGCAATCTGATAAAGCTTATCCTCGTCATATGATACGATCAGCTCAACCTTTTGATTTCTTGCAGTCATATCTGTAACCCAGCCAAACGGATTCTGCTTGCTTTTCGCTTCCGCAACTCCGTTTATTTCAGCGCATTGAAGATCAATATCACTTCCTGCAATATGCTCCTCCTTATTGCCGCGCTCTTTTATCGTATAGGTATAATTCTCCATTTCACTTCGGATTTTTTCCTCCGCCTGTTCAACAGTTAGATTTGAGCACTTGAAATTACTCAGCGTTGTTCCCGGATAAAAATGCGTGCTGTAATACCACACTCCGCCAAAATATGTAATCGCGCATAAGCCCGCAAGTATTCCCGCACCAATACCAATTTTCCCCCATGGAAGCTTTATATGTTTCTTAGGCTTCGGATTTTGTTCCTCTGACTCTCCTGTTTTTTCCGGCTCCGGCACTTCCTCCGCAACAGACTCCGTTACGGCTTCCTCTGCTAAATTATCCTTATTTTCCTCATTAATATCGCTGAAATCGTCAAAATCATCCTCATCTCCGCTAAGCTCCTCCTCCGGCGGAAGAATCGTCCCGGCATCAATGTTATCCTCAGAATTAACCGCCGAACTGACAACATCATTTATTTCCTCATCAGTCATTTTTATATCAGTCCGTGCATCCGGAATGGTATCATTCTGCTCCTCAGCAACGAGATCGTCCTTTTTATCCATTTATCCTCATACTCCTTTGTACCAAACTTCTACATAATATTCTATCATAGTTGTTTGTGAATTGCAAGACAAAATATAAGGAATATTCTTTACAATTTTTATACAATGTTACATTTTATTATATTCTGTATTCTTGTCTGACCCTTTCCGTCTTTTCAAGCACAGACACTGCTCCCATACCCCGAAATAATACGCTCGAAAAAGCCAAGGCTGAGCGTTTTAACGTTCTGCCTTGGCTTTTCCTATTCATCAGCCTTATTTAAGGCGGAATGATGTGCAGTCAGTGCATTCAATCATTGTCGGGTTTGACTCGTGTGTACCCACCTTAATGCTTGAAAGCGAACAATAATCTTCTGTGCCGCAGTGATTTTTGCACTGTGTTACAGAACATTCGATGCTCTTGTTTGCGTTACATTTGCAATCCATTATACTGTACCTCCGTTAAGTTTTTTCAATCGATTGAACAATTATATTATGCGCCGCTCTTATTTAATTTATGTACAAAAAAGATTGATTTTTTTTGATGCTTATGGTAAAATTAATTTTAGAAATCAAAGACCTACACGTAATTAAAGAAGCTCATATTGTGAAGCCGGATTTTCGCCATATCATTCCAAATATTTAACTCGTAACGGCGTATGCCGGGGATTTTCGGAGCAATACGACGGAAAATCAGCAAGCAAAATGTGCTTAATTTACGGATAGCCTCTAAGCTGAAAGGATTTAAAATCATGCTTCTTATAAAAAACAGCAGAGTTATTGACCCTGTTACCGAAACCGACAAAATTATGGATATATTAATCAGCGACGGGAAAATCATCAAAACCGGAGAAAATCTCAGTGCGGACAATGCACAGATAATTAACGCTTCGGGTCTTATTGCCGCTCCGGGATTAGTCGACACTCATGTTCATTTCCGCGACCCCGGGCTTACCTATAAAGAGGACATTGAAACCGGAGCTGCGGCTGCGGCTCACGGAGGCTTTACCTCAGTTATATGCATGGCAAACACAAAGCCCGTTATTGATAATCCCGAAACCTTAAGCTATGTTATTGAAAAAGGTATAAAAACAGGAATACGAGTAATGCAGGCGTCTGCAATCACAAAAAACCTGAATGGTACCGTGCTTACCGATATGGATAAAATGGCGGCAGCCGGAGCGGCAGGCTTTACCGATGACGGTATGCCTATAATGGATACAGGACTGCTCACAAGGGCAATGGAAAAGGCAAAGGCGCTTAACCTCCCGGTCAGCCTTCATGAAGAGGATCCGGCGCTGATTGCCGCACCGGGAGTACATCAAGGAAAAATTTCCGCTGCGCTGAACTACGGCGGAGCGTCACGCGCCGCAGAAGAAGTCATGGTTGCACGTGATTGTATGCTCGCACTCCATACCGGAGCAGCAGTATGTATTCAGCATATAAGCTCCGGCACATCGGTTGAGCTTGTACGGCTTGCAAAGAAGCTTGGCGCAGACATTCACGCAGAAGCCACACCGCACCATTTCACACTTACCGATGAAGCCGTGTTAAAATACGGAACACTCGCAAGAATGAACCCGCCGCTCCGTGAGGAATCGGACAGGCAAAAAATTATAGAGGGTATAAAGGACGGAACGATTGACATAATCGCCACCGACCACGCTCCGCACAGCAGTGAGGAAAAGGCTAAGCCGATGGAAAAAGCTCCGAGCGGAATTACTGGACTTGAAACCTCCTTAGGCTTGGGAATAAAATCCCTCGTTCAGCCGGGACACATAACTCTCATGCAGCTTATGGCGCTGATGAGCAAAAATCCCGCCGAGCTGTACAGGCTCAAGCCTGTAAGCATAACCAAGGGCAGCAATGCGGATATTGTCATATTCGGTGAAAACGAGGAATGGATAGTTGACAAATTTTATTCAAAGGCTGAAAACAGCCCGTTCAAAGGCTGGACGCTCCCCGGCAAAATCCACTGCACCATCTGCGGAGGTAAAATAGTATATCAAGGCAGGTGACACAAAAGGACGAAGCTTTAGGCTGCCTCACATAAAACAGTATAGAAACCATTTTATTACATGATGTCCAACATGATTCAGAAAAGGAGCTGTCGCATAGGTTTGCGATAGCCCCTTTTGGTATATATCACGTTTTAAGGGTTAAAAAGCCACATAAAACCTATATGTTCAGCAGTCATAACTTAGGGGTATGTATAGTTATATTCTGACGCTTAAAATTGCATATTTATTGTTCCACACATTTATCAAACTCCTTTTTCAGCATGACCAGCGCCACAGCGGCTAAGACAATCTCGGTTATCAACTGCGAGTAAGGAAGCCCGTACATCATAAACAGCTTATTCAATATAATTAGTATAGGAATATCAAGTATGACTTTACGAAGAACGGCAAATACAAACGGAATTTTACCGTTTCCCTGAGCTTGAAAAACGCCGATTGATACATAATCGACAGCAGCAAACGGAAGTGATAAAGCCATAACGCAGAGAAAATAAGTTCCGTATTTAATAACCGTTTCGTTATTCATAAATAAGCTGATTAACATTTCCGAACCGATAAAATACAGTAAAACTACCGCGAAAGTCATAGGTATAACAATCTTAAAAGCCAGCTTAACAGCATCTTTCATTCGCCGATACATTTTTGCCGCATATGTATAACCGACAAGCGGCATAATCCCCTGAGAAAAGCCGGTAGCTGCATACATCGGAACCATATTCAGCTTTCGAGTAATTCCCATAGCAGAAACTACCTCCGCCCCGTAGTTGGCGGCGAACTTATTCAAAACCGCCATACCTATTACATTAAGCAAATTTTGAATTGCCGCAGGAACTCCAACAGCAAAAACTTCTTTTACAACGTCACGTTCAAGAGTAAATTTTCGTGGATTGATACAGATAAATGTATTGCCTCGTTTTACATAGATAAACGCAAAAAAATAAAAACAGGCCGCACAATTAGAAATAAATGTTGCAAATCCGGCGCCCGACGCACCCATACCCAATCCCCAAGGCATAATAAAAATTGGGTCAAGAATTATATTAAGAATACAACCGCCCATTGTTCCTATGCCGGCGTGTACAGAAGCTCCCTCGGAACGAACCATATAAGCCAATACAACATTCAGAATCGATGGAGCAGCGCCGAGATATACCGTCCAAAGCATATATTCGGAGGTTGCCGGATAAGTCGCTGCATCTGCGCCCAACAGCTTTAACAGAGGATTTTCGGCAATAACACATATTATAGAAAACAGTATTCCCGAAAGTACAGAACAGTAAAATCCAAAGCACGAGCTTTTGTATGCTCTGTCATAATTTTTTATTCCTATTGAACGGCTTATTACGCTCGATACGCCTACTCCAAATAAATTATTGACGGCATTAAATGCCAGAAGCACAGTTCCCGCAAGAGTAACCGCCGCTGTCTGAACGGAGTCATTCAGCATTCCTACAAAAAATGTATCGGCAAGATTATATATCACTGTTACCAATGAAGATATGATCGTCGGTACGCAAAGCGCCATAAGCGCTTTCGGCAATGGAGCGGTTTCAAAAAGTTCTGTTTTGTTATTCATTGTCAATCTCTCTTTCTGTGTCACACTTATAATCAGAATCCTTTCACCAATGCGTTTGGGAAAAGAGAAGCAAGCAGATTGCCGTCAGATGCGACGCCGACGTATGTTTATACTTCAAGTCGCTGATGGCGGCAAGATGCGACGCTTATCTTTACTCCTTGCCCGTTTGGGAAAAGAGAAGCAAGCAGATTGTCGTCAGATGCGACGCCGACGTATGTTTATACTTCAAGTCGCTGATGGCGGCAAAGTGCGCCGCTTATCTTTACTCCTTGCTTGTTTGGGAAAAGAGAAGCAAGCAGATTGCCGTCAGATGCGACGCCGACGTATGTTTATACTTCAAGTCGCTGATGGCGGCAAAGTGCGCCGCTTATCTTTACTCCTTGCTTGTTTGGGAAAAGAGAAGCAAGCAGATTGCCGTCAGATGCGACGCCGACGTATGTTTATACTTCAAGTCGCTGAAGGCGGCAAGATGCGACGCTTATCTTTTTCCAAACTTGATTTTAATACCTGATTATGGTATAATTGCATTATACCACATGTGAGTATTCGAAATCAATAACCACAAACGCGGAAATGTGGCATAATACACATAAAAAAAATTGGTAATTATTTCGGAGGAGTTATGGAACAGATATTGAAGAACGATTTAAGATATATAAAAACACACGAAGCAATTCATACTGTCTTTCGTAAAATGATAGCAAACAAGCCTTATAAAAAAATATCCGTTACAGAATTGACACAGGCGGCTAAAATCAACAGAAAGACATTTTATTTGCATTATGTGTCATTAGATGATTTGCTCGCAGAAATGTATAATGATATTAATACAGAGATAATTGAAAAGATAAAACATTTCGAGATACCGATGGATTTAGAAGAAATGATATATATTCTTTTTGAATATTGGAGTACTTTGCCGCCGATTGAACGTAAAATATGCAAATACGCAGCCGAATGCTCAGTGGGGTTAACCTTTGCCCAGCAAATGAGAAAACGCAATTTTAATTATACGGCGGGATTGTTGGCGGGATCTTCTCCCGAACGTAATTTTTTATTCGTTTTTATTATGAATACGATTGCCGCACTTTATCAGGAGTGGCGGGATTATCATACAGATATGAGCTTGCAGGATGCAGTTAATATGACATTCAAATTTATATGTAACGGAATATCAGGATTTGAAAAGAAATCGTCAAACTAACCGCTGAAATCTAACGTCAAGAATAACAGCCCGATAACTCTGAATGCTTTATTGAAAAGGTTCGCAAGCGCTTTAGTTTAGAGGAATTAAGGAACGCGGAGCGGCTTAATTGCCGCTCCTTCATAAAAATTCAAACACTACTGTTATATGCGAGGACTCCGCGCTTCGTCCTTTTATATTACTTATTTCGCCTTAGCAACAATTTCGTGTCCCTCAGTATCCGTAAATGTATACTCATAATCTGTGTTTACCAAGTTTGTCCATCCACGATTATTCGTTCCCGTTGTAACAAGAGATGACATTCCCATCTTATTTGTTTCTGTTGCCACAATTGACGCCCATACGTTAGCGCCGGCATACGAGGTATGAAGATTATCTCCTCCAACCTCGGTGAGATTGAAATTCTTTGTTACCGCATTATTCTCATTATCGCCGTAAAGGTTATGAAGATATTCATAGCTCAATCCGGAAAGGTCGATGCAGTCGCAGTTCATATCAACCGCAATGTCCTTCAAATAGCTTGTCCATGCAACCTCCGGCTTATAATCATGTTCGGATGCGTTTGGTGTAACAAGTATAGGATGTATGCCCTTTTCACGGCACTGACGTATCATATCCTTTACACAGCGTGTCATTTCCTCTCTTGTGGAATAGTTACGGTCATTGTACGCACACTCTAAAAGGAGAATATCTCCGCTTTCACCGTTCTCAATCACCGACGGGAACGCTGTTTCATACAATCCCGCCGCAAACTGACCGCTGTTTGCAAGGTTCGTCACCGGTACATTAACATACGAGGACAGCATCTGACCCCAGCCTGTTCTTCCGCCGCCAACCTCCTTTTCAAAGCTGCCGTAATAGTTGCAGGCAAGCGAATCACCTATAACATAAATCCTACATGGTCTTACGAAATACGGCTCTTTTTCCGCCACTACATAATCAAGCATAGTAGAACCGTCGCACATAGAAACAGTAATCGAACCGTCCCTCACTCGTATATCCTCCGCAGTGTACAACGCACCGTCGCTCACCTTTCTGTCCGCGTCAGCCTGGTCAACATTGTTTCCGACCATGCAGCCGTTAACGTAAATATCACCGCGTGTAGTTTCAGCCTTCTTGAAGGTCAGCTTATAACGGCTGCCGTCAAACAGTGCGTCAAGCGTTTTGCCTTCTCCCTTCACGTCGCCTATGTTGTTAAAGGTGTATACCGGAGAAATTTCAAAAACCGCAAAATCCTTATGGTTAATTACAAAGCCGGGCATTGTGCTTTCAGTTTCTGTTACCTTCGTCATTGTGTCCCCACTGTACAGGTACACATTTCTGTTTCCGTTTGATGCAAGGAACTTATCTCCCGCCTTTATCAATTTGCTGTCCGAACCTATGAGATTACCGTCATTATCATAAATTAATGTTACAACTGTTCCGTCTGCCTTTGCCACTGCTGCCGGGACTTCCGCCGGAACCACTTCTTCCTCCCCACCGTCAGTAGATTTTGTCGTATCAGTATATTTTACCTTATACGCTGTTATATGCTCATCTTTTACAAGCTCTCCGCTGATATAAGTCGTTTCTCCCTCGGTTACTCCCGTGAGATAAAAATTATCCACAGTATATTCCACACTGATCGGATTGCTGACTCCCGTGTAAGCGTCCAGACTGATCACCGCAGTACCTTTTCCGACAGCAGTCATCATTCCCCTGTCATCAACCTTTATAACATTCTCGTCCGATGACTTAAAATTCAGAAGAGTTGGGGACACAGCTCCGCCAAGCTCGTCAAGACATTCTGTCAGACTGAACTGCTTTGATACTCCAAGATTAAGAGTCCTTCCCTCATGAGTATACTCAACAATTTTCGGATTTGATTTTACAATTACGTTCTTATAGTTCTTCGCACCATTGTATTCAGCACAAATCCTTGCTGTACCGCTCACCCCCGGAGGAATAATAAGCGTGCCGTTTTCCTTAATTTCAGCGCCGGGTATTCCCGATACGGAAAGTTTTATATCCGTTACGGGACGCTTATATTCGGGAGTGATTGTATACACTTCTTCACGAGAGGTGTTCTTTGTCACATACACCTCGTCCGCTCCTGATATATTAACCTTTGACATATCCGGGTAATTAATGCCTATATACTCAATCGAAGTATTGTGTCCCTCCATTCCTCCTATTTTTTTCATGCTGCTCAAATCAATATTCAGCTTAGCCGATATACCGTTCTGTGTAAATATAACAGCATTTATAGCCTTATCAATTACCGCGGTAAATTCCATATTATCTTTTGACGTAATAAAAACATCATTCGCATAGATGCCATTCGGCTTATATTCAATTTTTACAATATCCTTATCTCTGTCGTCCTTTATTGCAAGGCTGCCGTTTTCCTTAAACGTAACATTACCTCTGACAGCGGTAACCTCGCTCAAACTTGTATTCAATTCATATTCTCCATCAAGCTCAAGCACTCCCGCCGCATTTCCGAAATCAGATTCATAATATACATCATCCGTTTTGCATTCAAGCGGAATTTCTACATTTGTGTCCCCATCTGCCACGGTTATTTCCGTTTCAGCGGCATTGTAGCCGTCCTTCTGCGCCGAAATAACCACCTTTTCATCCTCAGCCAGCGACGGCACAGTCAGCTTCCCCTCACTGTCGGCATAGAATTTGATACCGTTTACATTTAAATTTGCAAACTGAGTTGATGAAATATTAAGGCTGTGCAGCGTTTTTCCGTCACCGTCCGAAATTTCTATCCTGCTTACCGCAACAGCACCCCACTTATCACAGTGAAATTCAATCGCATTCGTATTCTCTCCCGTTACAACAGATTCTGTCCTCCACTCGTCAAAGTTGTCACCGTTAATAGAAATATATCTGTCTGCAATTTTGAAGTATGCATACGGGTCACCGGTATTTCTCAGTGTTGAACCGTTATTTGTAACCGTCGGCTTTGCGAATGTAAGCTCAACACGGCTGCCCTTCGGTATTTCAGGCATATTCAGCGTTATAATACTGTTATCATTTGAAGATGCGGCTCCGAGATAAATATACGAGCCCATTGCCTTGAACTCCGGCTTTGCCGGAAAGGTTCCAACCTCTTTGTTATGCTCCGAGTCCGTTACAGCAGCATACTTACGGTTCATTTCTCCGGAAGTTGTTACAGTTATCTCCTCCGTAAGTTTTGCGTCTGTCACATCATTCGGTGAACCATCCGTTACGATGTTCACTCCCGTAAAATTATACGTTTTGTGTCCCTCACCCAACGCTGTTGAGGACGAAACACAAACCGCTGCGGCTATTACCGCCATTATATATTTATATTTCATAATTCTCTCCCTTCAATTCTCTTTTAACGCAATTGATAATTCTTTAAAGGAAGCACTGATTAAATATAGTACGCAGTGAACACAGTCAGATTTTTCGTCAG
>JAUNPN010000178.1 GCA_030536655.1 bacterium
AAGTTCAATGCGTGCTAAGCCGTTAGGCGTTAATTAATCAGTGGTTCCTTAATATTATACTATAAAATCATTGATTTGTCAAATCATTTATCCAGCTTCCTATATAATGTAAAATACATAGTCAAAAAGCTTGCGCTTCCGCCGATTACATTGGATATAGGCTCGGCGGCAAACACTCCATGAACCCCGAAAACGCGCGGCAGCAATACAGTCAGAGGTATTACAATAATAACCTTTCGGAAAATCGAGAAAAACACCGCCCGCTTTGCGCAGCCCAATCCGACAAATATTGACTGTCCCGAAAATTGCAGCGCCATAAACACAAAGCCGAAGAAATAAATATGCAAAGGCTTTAATCCGGCTTCTATAATTGCCGTGTCCCGCGTAAACATTCCCAAAAAGCCTTCTGAAAATACTACAACCGCAATCCACATAACCAGCGTGTACAGCACAAGAATAACAGACGAATCACGTATACCCGTTTTTACCCGCTTCATCAGTCCGGCGCCGTAGTTATAGCCGAGAACAGGCTGAATTGAATTTGTCATTCCCATTACGGGCATACTTATCATTTCACGAACCGAATTAATAATCGTCATAACAGCTATATATGTATCGCCGCCGTATACGCGAAGCTCCGCATTGCATACCATTGTCACCGCGCTGTTGGTCAGACCCATAACAAAGCCGGAAACTCCCAGAGATAAAATTTTCCTGACCCTCGCAGGCTTCAGCCGCATTGCCGAAAGCTTTAATTTCACCTCCGTGCGCTTTCCGAGCAGGAACGTCAGCGTCCACGCCGCCGACGCTCCCTGAGAAATCACAGTTGCAAGCGCCGCCCCGGTTACTCCCATTTTCAGCCCGAAAATGAAAATCGGGTCAAGCACAATATTCAGTCCCGCGCCTATAAGAACAGTCAGCATTCCGGTTTTGGAAAATCCCTGAGCATTGATGAACGAATTCATTCCCAAAGAAATCATAACAAATATTGTCCCGACAGAATAAACCGAGAGATAACTGTCCGCATAAGGCAGCGTAGCGTTGCTTGCGCCGAGAAGCATAAGTACAGGCCGTTTTGTAATATATATAATCAGAGTTATAACTACCGCGATTCCCAGCAGCAGCGCAAAGGAATTCCCCATAAGCGCTTCTGTTTCACGGCTGTTCTTTCGTCCGCGCTCAATCGAAAACAGGGGCGCGCCGCCCGTTCCTATCAGATTAGCGAACGCTATAACAACGGTTATAACCGGCAGACACACGCCCAATCCGGTAAGCGCATCGGAAGCGTTCTCGCCCCAGCGGCCTATATAGATTCTGTCAATTACATTGTACAGCACGTTGATAAGCTGCGCCAGAATCATCGGTCCGGCAAGACGAAGTATGTTTCCGAGCATCGAGCCTTTTGAGAAATCGCGGTCTGCTGTATTAATTTTCACTTTTATAATTCGAACTCCTTTCACCAATGCGTTTGGGAAAAGAGAAGCAAGCAGATTTCCGTCAGAAGCGATGCCCGTCGTATGTTTATACTTCAAGTCGCTGAGGGCGGCAAGATGCGATGCTTATCTTTTTCCAAATTTTCACCAATGCGTTTGGGAAAAGAGAAGCAAGCAGATTTCCGTCAGAAGCGACGCCGACGTATGTTTATACTTCAAGTCGCTGAGGGCGGCAAGATGCGATGCTTATCTTTTTCCAAACTTTCACCTTTCTTTAAAATCAGGAGGTATATATATGTTTCGTGCAATGAAGCTGCGTCAGCTTGAGGTAATCAGCGTCAATGACGCAAGGCGTCTCGGATTTGTCCGCGACGTCGACATAAACGAAAGCGACGGCTCAGTTACGGCGCTGATTGTTCCGAAGGGAACCGGTCTGCTCGGAAGGCTGTTCCATCGCGGTGAGTATGTTATCCCGTGGGATTGCATTGTCGCCGCCGGACGCGACCTTGTGCTTGTACGCATAGAGGACGGCTTTACTCCGAAAATCAGCGTATAAGCCAAACACAGGCGCCGTACCGCGCCTGTGTTTTTATTTTATCTCGCCATGACGCTCGTAGCTTGTCACTGATTCAATTTTATTACCGTCACCCACGAAAACAACCTTCGGGGTATGCTCTTTTGCTTCTTCGGGAGTCATCTCGCAATATGCCATGATAATAACCCTGTCGTTTTTCTGCACACACCGCGCAGCCGCACCGTTCAGGCATATTACGCCCGAACCGCGCTCACCGGCTATTGTATACGTTTCAAAACGCTCGCCGTTGTTTATATCTACTATCTGCACTTTTTCGTATTCAAGTATCCCCGCCGCGTCAAGCAAGTCCATATCAACTGTAATCGAACCCACATAATCAAGCTCTGCCTGGGTTACCGCCGCGCGGTGAATTTTCCCCTTTAACATAGTAATATTCATCAGTATTCATTCCTTCCGAATGTTATTCTATAATAAAATTATCTATCAGTCTGGTTTTGCCGATATAAACCGCCATCGCTGTAAGCAGCGGCGCCTTTACCTCCTTAATTGCTTCAAGGCTGTTCAAATCAACCATTTCCACATAGTCAATCCTTGCCAGCGCTTCCTTGTTAATCTCAGCCTTTATCGCCTCAACCACCTTTGCGGCGTCCTTTTCGCCGCCGTCAATCATTTCTCTGCCCAGCTTCAGAGAGCGCGAAAGGCATAACGCCGCCTGACGTTCCTCCGGGCTGAGATATGTATTTCTTGACGATTTTGCAAGTCCGTCCGGCTCGCGTATAATCGGGCAGCCTACAATTTCAATGCCGAAATTCAAATCCTTAACCATTTTCCTTATAACGCAAAGCTGCTGAGCGTCTTTCTGACCGAAATACGCTCTGTCCGGCGTTACAATATTGAAAAGCTTTGAAACAACCGTGCATACTCCCTTGAAATGTATCGGACGCGTCTTTCCGCAAAGAACCTTTGTAATCTTATCCATATCCACAAAGCAGAGAGGATCAGCATACATTTCCTCCGCCTCGGGGTTAAATATAATCGACGCGCCCGCCTCCTCGCACAGCTTTGCGTCAGCCTCAATATCTCTCGGATAGCTTTCAAAATCCTCATTCGGTCCGAACTGCGTAGGGTTTACAAAATCACTCACAACAACCCTGTCGTTCTGAGCCGCCGCCTTTACAATAAGGCTCTTATGTCCCTCGTGAAGATACCCCATTGTAGGCACAAGACCTACCGACAGTCCTTCCCTTCTCCAGCCTCTTACAATCTCTCTTACCTCATCTATTGTTTTTACTATCTTCATAATACGCTCTCCTTTATCTTTTCCAGTATCTCGTCGTCTATCTTGAAGCAATGCTCCTCTGACGGGAAGGTTCCCGCCTTAACCTCACTTGAATACGCCTTGAACGCGTCTGTCATTCCCTCTCCGATATTTGAAAATCTCTTGGCAAATTTCGGTGTAAAATCCGGATACATACCGAGCATGTCCTGATAAACAAGCACCTGTCCGTCGCAGCCCGCACCCGCGCCGATACCTATTGTCGGTATTGATATACTCTTTGATACAAGCTCCGCAAGCTTCGCCGGAACACACTCCATCACTGCCATGAACGCACCCGCTTCCTCAACTGCCTTTGCGTCAAGAATGAGCTGCTTTGCCGCCTCATAGCTTTTGCCCTGAACCTTAAAGCCGCCGAATGTGTTCACAGACTGCGGCGTCATGCCTATATGAGCCACCACGGGAATTGACGCGTCAACAATCGCGCGGATATGCTCCTTGAACTTCACTCCGCCCTCAAGCTTTACCGCCTGACAATGCCCCTCCTTCATGAGCCTGCCGGCGTTTTTTACCGCGTCATAAACAGAAGTCTGATACGACATAAACGGCATATCAATTATAACAAAGGTTTCCTTTGCCCCCCTCGACACCGCCGCCCCGTAACGAATCATATCCTCCATCGTTACAGGTATTGTATCGTCATAGCCGAGCATAACCATTCCGAGAGAATCACCCACGAGAATCGTATCGATTCCCGCTTTGTCAATAAGTGATGCGGTCGTATAATCATAGGCGGTGAGCATTGTAATTTTTTCGCCCTTCCGCTTCATTGCCGTTAATGCTGTCGTCGTTTTTTTCATTTTATAATTTAAACTCCTTTCACAGAATATCCAATATTTCCTCATGTCCCGACTGAAGCGCCATTTCCGCCGACAGCAGCTTGTACACCTCTAAAAGCCGTCCGTCAAGCTCTGCCATGTGTTTATTGACGGTCAGCGCGTCACCGCGCGATACGGGTCCCGTAAGAGCCGATTTTATTCCGTATTTGCAGATATTTTCCGCATTTCCCAAAATAAGCGGCGCGAGAGCTTTTTTTGCTTCATCCTCGTTAAAGCCGCACTGATTCATAAGTGAAAATGCTTCGGCGCATACCGCGGTCATGAAGTTTGACGCAAAGCATGCCGCCGCATGATACTTCACCTTATTTTCGGGCAGGATCTCCCTGTACGTATTGCCGCACATATTTAATATCTGTCTTACGGCTTTTAACGCCTTATTACCGCCCTCTATTGTAAAGAATGCGGTTGAAATAACCTCTGTCGGAACATTTTTGCCCGGGAATGCGAGCATAGGATGGATGGAACAAACCCTTTCGTAATCTGCCCCCGTGAAAATTTCAGATGAAAGAGAGCCGCTGCAATGGCACAAAATTTTATTACTGTTATTAAATGCTTCCTTATCGGATCCGTTCCATATTCCGGCAATTGCCGAGTCGGTAACGGTCACAAGAATAACATCGCTGTTCAAAAAAACCTCGTTTGCAGTTTTGAAATTCCGGAACTCTTTCGGAGCTCCGCTTCTGCCGAAAAGCCCCGATACCGTTACGCCCCGCTCCGAAAAATACCGCGCAAGCGAACAGCCGACCCTTCCGGCTCCTATAAATCCTACTCTGATAGTACCGCCCCCTTTATGAATGCGATATTACCATTGTTTGGTTCTCAAATCCGGTGCAGTTTCACGCTGAATACCACCCGTAGAATCTATTATACTACATACTTCTCGGAATTGCAATAGTTAAATCAAAAAAAATTAAAAGCCTATCCGTACTTAATTTACGGATAGGCTCCTGATGCCCAAAGCCTTCTCAATTCGGTATAACGAGCGCCGCTATTATATATGCAAGCACTCCCGTTCCGAAACATAATACCAAAATCACCCATGCAAGACGAATTAACGTTGAATCGACATTAAAATACTCGGCAATTCCGCCGCATACGCCGCAAAGCTTTTTGTCCGTTGACGATTTATATAATCTTCTCATTTTTTCACAGGGATTTCGTTTTTAGAAAAGAAATATAGCCGAAAGCCGGTGAGAACCAGCG
>JAUNPN010000179.1 GCA_030536655.1 bacterium
TTTCACATAAGATGGAGATTAATTCAATCCGCTGTATTATTTTACGCTTACCAAATAAAGGCTTTTGACAAGGCGATACAAGAACAACTTAAACTTATTCCAAATACTTTGGAAACTATACCGGGAATAGGACCGGTATATGCTGCCGGTATAATTGCCGAAATCGGCGATATTAACCGTTTTGACAACCAAGCCGCGCTTGCTAAATATGCCGGACTGGTATGGTCACAGTATCAGTCAGGCTCTTTTGAAGCGCAAAGTACACGGCTTATTAAATCCGGCAACCGATATCTGAGATATTATCTGATAGAAGCGGCGGATTCTGTGAGAAAACGCGACTCAGAGTATTCACGCTTTTACAGCCTCAAATTCAAAGAGGTTAACAGATATCAACATAAACGAGCACTCGCATTAACTGCCCGAAAATTAGTGAGATTGGTTTTTAAACTGCTGAAAACCAATCAATTATATATACCGTCAGGTAGGTAGTTCCTGAACCAACCAGTAATTCCCAATTCATTAGTGGTTTTGTTAGGGGTGGGCTTTTTGCGCCAAAAACGGCAAAATGAGTTGAAATTTATTTTATTGTTTTCTCATTTTCCTCTTGACATTTTACCGCCGGACTCAACTTTCTTAAACGGTAGTAATATGATTTGATATTAATTCCGTTCTGAGCACACCATGCTTTTACTGTCATACCACTGCTTTGGCAAGCCTGAATAATCTCCACCCACTGATTTTTGCGTACATCGGACTTTACTAAAGATACCTGATCCATAATTTTAAACCTCCATTGAAAAGTCGAAAAACTCTAATTAGACTTTTTCAACTTGATTTGCTATATTATATTTTCACATAAGATGGAGATTAATTCAATCCGCTGTATTATTTTACGCTTACGATTGTATACAATTCTCCGTCTTCCGTGCATAGAATTTTATCATCAAGTTCAAATTTATAACGTAATAATGCTGAAATATTAATTAAAAGGGTGTACTGTTATGGCAAAAGCATGTAAAAAATGCAAAAAGATTTTAGTTCCAACTATGGATTCGAAATGTCCAAAATACAAAACAAAGTTTGACTTTAATGACCCTAATACATATGTTGTCGTTACGCCTACCCCGCGCAAGGTAACATATCGTACCAGTTCAAAAGCATATACTCAATATGGACACCAGACAACAGGTTCTCAGTCTCAAACTTCTCAATACAAACCCCAATGTCCGACCTGTCAATCACCAGACGTTGAAAAGATAGGAGCAGGAGAGAAGGCAGTTTCAGGATTTTTCTTTGGTTTGTTCAGTAACAAAATACGTAAACAGTATAGGTGTAAGAATTGTGGGTTTATGTGGTAGTAGTTTTTGATTAGAATTATCACACTTCCTTTCTTATTTTTGTACATAATAAGATATAATATAGTGACCATCCAGTTATACGACAGTCACCATATTATATATTTACATTGAATCTATTTGCATAGTTTGTCTTTTGAAGAAATCAAAGAAAATTTGAAAAGATTCAATTTGCATTGTATTATGTACACGTTCAACAATTAAATCAAAATATTCTTTTGTTTGCACATAATTCGGCTTATTTTTTCTATATTGTATTCGCTTGTACCTAAATAACTCATGCAAATAATGGAAATGATACTTTGCAATTGTTTCATTAATATTATTTGGAACAAGCATATTTTCCGGATCCTGAACAGAAACATTATAATGTTTATAATATGGGTAAAAAAAGGAATCAGGATTCACGCTTTCATGTGGGTAAATATCTTTTGCTCCTAATAACCATGTTTCAAAACAGTGATTACATACCAATATCTCAATTTTAAAATCAAATTCTTTAGTTGAATATTTTTCCTTTATTTTATGCATAACCTGCGCTTTTCTGACACATGGCTCCAAATTTTCTGTATCCAAAATAATTATTAGATAATCTATTGTATTAGGATAATTAATAATTGTATCTATAGTATCAAAGAGTGCTCTTGTTATTAATTGTGTCACACCATGTCCGCTTTGAAGGACATAATTATTTTGTTTAATCTCAGCTATATTCATTACACGAGTACAATTAAACCCCATGTGTTTGAGCCAGTATGGTAATACTTTTATAAACGATTCGGAATCTTCAAGCAAGAAATAATAATTCATTATATTTTCCCCTCATATTCCCATCTATTAATCAGGTTAAAATAGCCATCATGGTAGCTGTTTGTTAAACCATATTCCGTAGGGGTACAATTTGTTACAATGTTTACATCCCTATCTATAATTTTCCACTTGTTCATAGAAATATGATTAATGATTTTTGGATGATGACTCGTTATAATAAATTGTAAATCCTGCCTTTCAGAAAGAAAAACATCTGTCAATACATCAATACAGTTTACCCCTAAGCCGTTTTCAAACTCATCAATTAAAACCAATGAATTCTGAGACATAGTACATAGTTCTGTTATATAATAGATTGACTTTAGCATGCCATTTGAAATATCCTTTTGTAAAAGTTGTTTTCCATACACTTTTATTGATAGTACATAGGCATCTTGATAGGAATCCTCAACAACATCAATATCTTCTATTTCCATAAACAATTCTTTCACTTTTTCAAATATCTGAACATAAACATTCATATAATATTTTTTTGCTAAATATAGTTTCATAACCGTTGGAAAATGATGGAAAATTCCAAAATCAATATTCTTTTCTGCTAAAGGTCCAAAATTCTCCATTATTGAAACGAAAGATTCACGGTTCAACGCACCTCTTATTGCTAATTCAATTTCAACAGCATACATTTGACGAATACTTTTTGATAGAATATTCAATTTTTCATCTTCTGCATACTGCAGTAACAAACTTTCATCCTTCTTAGGTTGGGGGATTTTATCATATCCGGTTATCGATACATTATCTTTAATTCTTTCAAATACAACATTGCCATTACACAATAATTTTTCATATGTGAAAATATATGGCTGAGAATATTCCTGTATGGCTACGTTAGTTACATTCTCAATCCTATATGACCACTCAAATCTATCATTGTCAACGCTTATTCCCAGATGCGCACAATAGGGGAGAAGTTTTGCTCTTTTTGAAGTTGCAATATTCAAAGAATATCTTATAGCATCCAATATCTGTGTCTTTCCAACTCCAGATAATCCCACGAGTAGTGTTATGTCATCAAAAAAGTTAATCTTATTAATTTTTAATCCTGTTTTTAAGTTTTCAAACTCAATCCAGTTTATTTTCACATTTTCCACCTCTTTGTTCATAATAAGTAATATGTCACTCCTTCTAATATAATTTAGACATATACTTATTATATTATTTTAATAAAAAAGATATCCATATCTAAATTATATCATAAAATTAATATCAATTCAATATATTTTTCTCTTTTTTTAATAAAAAATCAATTAAGACTTTTTAAGAATTTTTTATAAATTTCCATATTACTATTGATTTTTTCTTGCTAAAAGTGATATACTATAGGTATATTTTGACAACTAAATCTTGTGTCCTTGTGCAATATTATTACCATTAATACTATATCTTGCGTATAAATGTGAATATACTGTAAATTCATACAATATATTGAAAAAAAATTGACAAACCGCCCAAAGAGTGGTATAATAGTATCAAGATAAAGGAAAGGGCGTGAGCTTGTGAACAATGTACCAGAAAATAAAATAAAAAATGCAAGGCAAAAAGCAGGACTGACCCAAAAGGCAATGTCCGAGTTGTTTGGTATTCCAAAAAGAACTATAGAAAATTGGGATATGGGACTACGCAAGCCTCCCCATTGGGCAGAAAGGCTTTTGATTGAAAAGCTTGAACAAATTGCAAATGAACGCGTGAATACAGAAAATTGATTTTGATAGAAAGGATTGGTTATTTATGAAAAAGAAGATTACAGCGATTGCTTTAGCAGTAATGATGTCAGCAACTACAATGGCTCCATTGGTATCAGCAATGAGCTTTACTGATATAAGTGGATTAAACACAATACAGCTCACAGTTTTAGAAGATTCTGTAAATAAGGGAATTATCACAGGCTACGAGGATAACACTGTTCGTCCGTATGGTACTCTTACCAGAGCAGAGTTCGCTGCTATGATTTGCAGATACATGGGTTACGAAATAGGCGGAAACAGTTCGTTCTCTGATGCAGCATCTCACTGGGCGTCAGGATATATTCAGGCTTGTGTTGACAAGGGTGCTATTAACGGCATCGGCAACAACTTATTTGACCCGGAAGCACCGGTAACTTTTAATCAGGCTACAAAGATTGTATCTATCGTCAGCGGAATGACAAACGGATTTGACATTGACGGTTTAGGTGGTTATCCGCTTGCGTTCTTAACTGTAGGTCAGAGCGGTGGATTATTCTCCAATTTGACTGCGGGCATGACAGGGGAGGACTATCCGCTCTCCAGAATTGATGCGATTGTTATGCTTAATAATGCGGGTGTAAAATATAACAGTGGTAGTAATGTGACTTCGAATGTGTCTATGAATTCGGAAACTGAAGGCAAGATGGTAATTACAGCTGCTCAAATACGGGATGAGGTTGAAGGATTTGTTGAAGCCGAGATACCATATACAACAGAAAAGTGGAATGATACTGTAGATAAAAAGCGAGAAATTATGACAGATATTATCTGTGATTATTTTAAGGCATTTTATTCAGGTACAATGTCCGAGTATTTAGGATTAGATGGTTTAGGACAACCAATGTCGCCAAGTGATAGATTATGCGATAATATTTCTAAAGCAATGAAAGACGCAAATATAAAACTACTTGCTGGTGAAGACGTAGGATTAGCAGATTTAGCACATACTGGAATCATAGCTCATATAATTAATATATTTGCAGATGAAGGATATATTATTGGTTTAGGAAATGTAGTTTATCAAGAATAATATTTTTATTATATTGCAGCATCGAGAGAAATCTCGGTGCTGTTTTTTTTTGATTTTGATTCATTCATAAATAGTTGTGTAAAACACACAAAAACTATCATTATATGCATTGTGCTATTGTTAATTTATTACAAGGTTTTTGTATCGAAAATTTTTTATTACAAAATTGTGGCGAGCAATGATAAAAATTCGCCCCAAAAGATGTATTTATATACAGAGGGCATGAGAGAGGGTGAAACAATATACCGACCTACTTCTCATCTTCAAAAAGTTAATATTTGAAAGGAAGTGATTCCATTGTGCTAAGAAAGCTCTACAGAGCATACAGACAAAAAAGAAAACGTCTAAGTTTTTTCGGCCAAAAGAACTTAGATTGAGAAAGGATT
>JAUNPN010000180.1 GCA_030536655.1 bacterium
AAGTTCAATGCGTGCTAAGCCGTTAGGCGTTAATTAATCAGTGGTTCCTTAAGTATGTTTTATGATAAATTCGTTATACAACTCTGCAAAGAAAGAAAGAAAGGAAGAACGTTCAATGCCATTGCTAAAAACTATAGACAACGGAAAAACATTTGATTGGGGTAAGGCTTCAAGTGATTATGCAAAGTACAGAGATATTTATCCCGATGAATTTTATAAAAGAATAATCGATTTGGACTTATGTACCAAAGGTCAGAAAGTTCTTGATTTAGGAACAGGTACGGGTGTTCTGCCGAGGAATCTGTATAAATACGGTGCGGATTTTACAGGGGCGGATATATCCGAAAATCAAATTGCTCAAGCACGCCGACTTTCGGCGGAGAGCGGAATGAATATAGAATACATAGTCGCTTCCGCAGAAACAATCGATTTTCCAAACGATACCTTTGATGTTGTGACGGCTTGTCAGTGCTTTATGTATTTTAATAAAGAGATTGCATTACCTAAAGTACATAAAGCATTAAAAACTGATGGACATTTCTGTATTTTATTTATGTCATGGCTTCCTTTTGAGAGTGAAATCGCATTGAAAAGCGAGGAGCTTATCCTGAAATATAATCCGGATTGGAGCGGATCAAACTACATTCCGAACAGAGAAAGGGCAAACTGCAGTCGTACTCCGGATTGGTGCGGCGGTATGTTTACGGCAGAAGTCCGGGTGGGATATGACATCAACGTAACATTCACGCGCGAAAGCTGGAACGGAAGAATAAAAGCCTGCCGAGGCATCGGTGCTTCATCTTTGAGCATGGAAGAAATAGAAGCATGGGAAAAGGAACATTTGGCATATCTTGAAACGGTGCCGAAAAGCTTTGAGATTCCGCATTATGTTACAGTATTGAATTTAAAAAAGATATAAGCTAAAAGAGGCTGATAAATATGATTTTCAGAGAATTTGAGCATCTGCCGTTTATCGTAGGATTTATGGTGTGTTGTTTATGATATTTTATAATGGAAATAAGAATCTATCCGTAATTAAAGAAGCGCTTATTGCGAAGTTGAGTTTTTCGTCAAATGAAAGGGTATATCGCCAACTTACAGCGATATACCTTTTTCGTGTGTCCTTTCCAACAGTCTGTCATAAAATATCGGCTGCTATACTGTATTATGACGCATTGCCTCACGGGTTCCTCTTTTATGTATTATCTTCCAAATAATTCTTCCTCTGTCTTTATCGCCATTTCCAATACTTCTTCATTTGTCATATCACTGTCATGTTCTTCCAGAAATTCATCAAATTGTTTCCTTAAAATATCAATGTCCATCATAATCCCTCACTTTCCTGATTTTATGATTATTTTTTCCTGCTGATGACTATATTCTACACGAAAATCTTCGATTTGTCAATGCTTTCGACAATATTTGCACAATTTTTCATCTCCCATAAATCGACAAAAACCGACGCCCTGCGGACGCCGGCTTTCATATATCACTTGTTTTCTTCAAGCAAATCAATATATTTTTTTACAAGCTCCTCCAAAAGCTCATCTCTCTCAATCTTAACTATGAGATTTCTTGCTCCGCCGTAGCTGGTTATGTAGGTCGGATCTCCCGAAAGAATATAACCTACAATTTGACTTATAGGGTCATAGCCCTTTGTTTTAAGAGCTTCATATACCTGCTCAACAATATCCTTGACTCTCCGTGACACGTCAAAATCTATGTTGATTTTCATTGTATCATTAAATTCCATATTATTCACCCTTTCTCAAGTTATCCTATAGTATATATTATATCAAAAAACAAACAAAAATTCAAGTCTTTTTGCAAATTATTTTTATAAATTTATACTAAGCCGGTTCTCAAAGGATTCATATACACAAGCTATAATCAAACTCCTCACTTACCGGTCCGAGAACTGCGGTTGAAACCGTTGTTTCATCAGTTACCCTGTCAATAACCTCGGCAACATCATCCACACTCACAGCGTCAATCTTTGCAAGAGCCTCTTCCTGAGTATATACCGGCTTATTCAGCAGCAGCGAACGGCCCGCTCCCTGCATTCTTGCTCCGGTGCTTTCATAGCTTAATATATAACTTCCCTTAAGCATCTCCTTAGAACGCTCCACTTCATCCGCGGTAAGCTTATCTCTCCTGACTGTTTTTACTTCTTTGGCGATAAGCTCACACACTCTCATGAGGTTCTCCGGGCTCATGCCCGCACAGATGTCAAAGCTTCCTGTGCCGAGATATGCGCTGTGACCCGCGCTTACCGAATAAACAAGCCCTTCCTTTTCCCGAATGTTCTGAAACAGTCTTGACGACATTCCGCATCCGAAAATATTATTGAATACAAGCAGCGCGTACACAGACTCGTCCATAATATCAATACCGTTAAAACCCACAATAAGCTGTACCTGCTCAATATCCTTCTGCTTAAGGATGTTTCCCTTCCTGAACACCGCTGCCGGCATTTCCGGCTTTTCATACTCAAATGAATAACTGCCGAAATATTTTTCAAGCAAATCAAAAAATCCGTCATCGAAATTTCCCGAAACAGATATAATAATATTATCCGCGATATAATGCCTTTTCATATATCCGCGCATTATATCGCGGTCAATTCCGGCAAGTGTTTCGCTTGTTCCCAGTACCGTTCTTCCCATCGGAGTATCGCCCCAGACCGCTCTGTAATACAAGTCGTACACCAAATCCTCCGGACTGTCCTCATAAAGACGTATTTCCTCACCTATTACCCGCTTTTCAAGCTCCATATCCTGTGAATCAAGCGTCGGCGCAAAAATCATATCCGAAAGCACATCCATTGCAATTTCAGCATGAGAATCAAGAGTTTTTGTATAAAAGCAAGTGTATTCTCTCGCCGTAAAAGCGTTTATCTGTCCACCGACATTATCTATAGCCGAAGCAATTTCCGCCGCATTCCTTTTCGAGCTGCCCTTGAACACCATATGCTCGATAAAATGCGATATTCCGTTTTCCTCCGCTGTTTCATAACGTGAGCCGCTGCCGACCCACACACCGATTGAAACAGACTTGAGGTAATCTATTTTCTCCGCGACCACGCGGATTCCGTTTGATAAGTTTTTAAAAATATACATTTATCTCTCCGTTACTCTTTAATTATTTTTACAAATTACAACATAAAGTGCAAAGCAGCTTATCTGCCTTGCTTCACACAGTTGCAATAATTACAACAATTCAAAATCCGCAGGGATTTTGTTTCCCTTTAAAGCTCCTATATTATCTCTTTAATTTTGTCATAGACCGCCCTTGCAAGCTTTTCATGTTCAGCCGGAATCATATGTATCCCGTCAATATCGGAAGCCTCCGCCGCCTTTGCGGCATCCATAAAATATACGTTTTCTTCTTCTGCCATCTTACTGTAATACTCAGCAAATGCCTTTGATTTTTCAATAGAGCTTTTATTATACAGCGTGCCGAAAATCGGATGTGCAAGCGCAGATTCTTTTATTTCAATAGGTGATATTACAAGTACCCTGCTGTCATTAAATGCTTCTTTCCATTCTCTTACAAAGCTTCTTACCGCCTCGGCGCTGCCGCTCGCATCGCAGTCGTAAAAATTCAATGTATCATTTGTACCAAGCATAATTACAGCCAAATCAGCCCTTTCATTATTGCGAATAAGCTCTCGGAACGCCGTAATTCCGTTCTTACCCGCAGCGGTCGGATCATCAAAGACAGTAGTTCTTCCGCAGACTCCGTTCTCTATTATTTCACAGTCGGGAAGCAATTTCCTTAAAACAGCCGGCCACGGCATTTCAAGCTTTGAGCAGTCAATCGGGTTATGTCCCCATGTGTTTGAATCTCCGAAACAAAGTATCTTTTTCATATTTATAATCTGAACTCCTTTCACCAATGCGTTTGGGAAAAGAGAAGCAAGCAGATTGCCGTCAGAAGCGACGCCGACGTATGTTTATACTTCAAGTCGCTGAAGGCGGCAAGATGCAGCGCTTATCTTTTTCCAAACTTGTATTTACTCCTTATATTATTCATTAATGCGGTGCAGCCCTCGGAAATATCGTCATAGGTAACGTCAAAGTCGCCGGTATACCATGGGTCGGCGACATCTCTGCCGTTCCCTGAAATTGCAAGCAGCTTGTAAACCTTATTTTCCGGATCGCTGCGGATAATCCTCATAATGTTGCGCATATTTTGGTCATCCATTCCTATAATGTAATCATACTTATCATAATCAGTTTTTGTAAGCTGTACAGCTGTTTTGCCGTCAACGGAAATTCCATACTGTTTCAGTTTATTTCTTGTCCCGTAATGAACGGGATTACCGATTTCTTCGGTGCTCGTAGCTGCCGAGGCTATATACAGCTTATCGGCAATCCCCTGCTTTTGAGCCATGTCCTTCATAACAAATTCAGCCATCGGACTTCTGCAAATATTGCCGTGGCAGACAAAAAGTATTTTAATCATAATTCAAGTGCCTCCTAAAATGCTGAGTTTTGCTCTGATTTGCCCCGATTTGCCGAGCATATCAGAGGGGTTATTTTGCCCCAAACTCTGTCACGAAAATCCGAAACGGGGCAAAATACGGCAAATTGATGCCGCCAATCGTAGTAAAAACGTAGTAGGAATTGGGGTTGTTACTACTGTGGGATTGTTGTTATTTGTATTCGTTTGATAAATAGGAAGCGGTCGCTATATGTTCTCTATAATTTCAATCAGTTCACCAACAATTTTATTGGCATCAAGACTGCCATCAATGATATAATCTGAGGACGGTAAAATATCTTTTAGCATTTGTTCGTACCCCATTCTGGCATATTTCAAATATCCCTTTAACTCTTTCCTTATTTCCTCGCCATCGGAATTTCCCATATCTCTTAGTATGTGCCTTGCCAAAGCAATATCCAAAGGAGTATCTATAAAAATAGCAATATCAATATATTTTTTTATCATTTGATGACAATATGCAAACGGATAATCTAATATCAAATATTCATATTTTCCGCTATTTATAATATTAATAATATCATCTTCAAAAGGCTTTAAATTCCAAACATTATAATTCGCTCCGGCAAGAACCCACTGATGAAAATCATCTACTTCTCCCTCAAAAGAATAGTCATCAAAATGTAATGATTCTGCATTTTTCAATTTCCTTTTTAATTCATTAACAGCGGTCGTTTTCCCTCCTGCTGTTACAGCCGCAATAGCAATTATTTTCACGTTAATACTCCTCACAAATTCCTATTTGTTTATTTAAGGAACCACTGATTAATTAACGCCTAACGGCTTAGCACGCATTGAAC
>JAUNPN010000181.1 GCA_030536655.1 bacterium
TATGGCGTAATTTTGTGCATATTTACTAATTGCTGCTTATTTACGGATAGGTTCTAAAGACCGGTGCAAAAGCCAATCAATACGAAACTTCGATCGACTGGCTCCGCTCAAGCGGCATCGTTATCAAATGCCATAAGGTTAATGAGGGGAATCTGCCGTTAAAGGCATACTGTGATTTTTCATCATTTAAAATATACTTGACGGATGTAGGTCTGCTGACCTCGAAATTTGATATACCTGCCAATATAATTCTGAGCGGAAACACTCATTTTGACAGGTTCAAGGGTGCATTGGCTGAAAACTATGTGGCTCAGTCGCTTGTGACGAATGGGCACAATATATTCTATTGGGAAAGCAAAGGCAAGGCTGAGATAGATTTCGTTATGCAGGACAAGGGCGGAAATATCATACCGATAGAGATCAAATCGGGCGAACACACAAAATCAAAAAGCTTGGGTGTATTCTGCTCGAGATATGAACGTGAGCATTCGATCCGTATCAGCGGCAAAAACTTTGGCTTTGAAAACGGGATAAAATCAGTTCCACTGTATGCGGTGTGGCTGATATAGAGTGGCTTCAATTAGAAGCTGAAATGTCTGTATCTCAAATATTCGGTTTGACAAATGGTTATCTTTGCAGTATACTATAAGCAGAGAGACTATCGTTCAGAGACACAACAGCTGTATGATTAAAATTCATTCTTAGGTTGTCAGATAATAAGTTTGAGCTTTACGGCAGGTTATGGATTTAAGAAGATCAAGAATAATATGAAGATGAGTTATAACAAACTATGGAAGTTGTAGTAGACAAAAGTCAATCCAATACTAACACGTATGAGTAGAAAACTTTTGGGGGAAAGGAGTTGAGGATATGGCATACCAAAGTGAAGCGGCTCTGGAGCAGCAATTTATAGAGCAGCTTAACAAACAAGGATACAGCACCGTTTCTATACCGGATTATGATGCATTAGTGGCTAACTTTAAAGTACAGTTTGAGACCTTCAATGCCGCAAAGCTTGATACGCCTCTGACTGATAAGGAATGGGAGCGCATATTGAATATAATGATTGGCAAATCCGTATTCCAGAGCGCGAAAATTCTCAGAGACAAATTTGTGTTGGAACGCGAGGACGGTACTAAGGTGTATCTATCGTTTTTTGATGCTGACCACACAAAAAATATTTTTCAAGTAACAAATCAGACGACCGTTGTTGGTAAGTATGTCAATCGCTATGATGTGACGATCCTTGTAAACGGTCTGCCACTGATCCAAGTAGAATTGAAGCGCAGAGGTATCGACATTCGTGAAGCAGTAAACCAAGTGATGAGATATAAAAAGCATTCCTATAATGGACTGTACCACTTTATACAGCTATTTGTAGTTTCTAACGGTGTTGACACAAAATATTTTGCAAACTCCGACAGGGATTTGCTTTATAGTCTTGCATTTTTCTGGACGGATTTTAACAATGTGCGTATCACAAATTTAAAGGAATTCTCCATTTCATTCCTTGCGCGTGATCACATTATTAAAATGCTGACCCGCTATACTATTTTGAATGACACAGACAAACTGTTAATGGTTATGCGTCCTTATCAGGTGTACGCGGTTGAAGCGCTCGTCCGTCAGGCTACACTCACTAATAGAAATGCGTATGTATGGCATACGACCGGTGCCGGAAAGACTTTGACATCATTTAAAACAGCGCAGATATTGGCTGTCAATCCTAATATAAAAAAGGTCATTTTTCTTGTTGACCGTAAAGATTTGGACTCTCAAACGACAGAGGAGTTCAACAAGTTCGAAACTGGTTCTGTTGATACTACAGACCGCACGGATGTACTCGTAAAACAGATGAAGGATAAGAACCGCCAGCTTATCGTTACAACTATGCAGAAGATGGCAAATGCCGTTAAACGTCCGCAGTATGCTAAAATTATGGACGCTTATAGAAATGAGAAGGTCGTTTTAATTATTGACGAATGTCATCGCAGCCAGTTTGGAGATATGCATAAGGACATCGTACGCCATTTTCAGAAAGCACAGTTTTTTGGCTTTACAGGAACGCCGCGTTTCGAGGTCAATGGCAAAACAGAAGGTAAAATCACGCAGACAACAGAAATGCTGTTCGGTGAGTGCGTACATAATTATTTGATCAAGGATGCTATCTTTGATAACAATGTCCTCGGATTCCATGTTGAATATATCAAAACGATGGAGGGCGATTTCGATTGGGATGATCCTACCGTAGCGGATGCAATTGATGTAGGAGAGCTTTATCTTGCCGAGGAACGAATGTCGTTGATCGCAAACCATATTATTCAGAATCACAAGGCAAAGACGCGAAACTGTCAGTACACCGCTATTTTTGCCGTCTCCTCAATTGAGGCGCTTGTGAAGTATTATGATATTTTAAAAAAAATAAAGCACGACCTGAATATCAGCGGTATTTTCTCATATGGGCAAAACGAAGATGCCGAAGACAAGGATGAACACAGCCGTGATGCGCTTGAGCGCATTATCGCGGATTATAATGAAATATACAATACCAACTTTTCCACAGAAACTTTCTCGGCATACCACAAGGATATTTCCGACCGTGTGAAGGGAAAGAAAACCAAGTCGTTGGATATTTTGCTTGTTGTGAATATGTTCCTCACAGGCTTTGACAGCAAACAGCTTTCCGTACTTTATGTAGATAAAGACCTGAAATACCATGATCTGCTGCAGGCATATTCCCGCACCAACCGAGTCGAAAAGGAAACCAAACCGTTTGGCATAATTATTTGCTACCGCAATCTAAAACAGCGTACGGATGATGCATTGACGCTATTCTCCAAGAGTCATGATACATCCGGGATCCTTGTTCCGGACTATCAGTTCTTTGTAGAAAAGTTCAATGAAATGGTTATGAAACTTAAAGAAATAGCCTTGTTCCCTGAGTCGATCGATACAATGCAGAGCGAAGATGATCAAAAGCTGTTTGTTATTACTTTTCGCGAGCTGACAAAGTATTTGCAGTCTTTGCAGACTTTCATTGAATTCAGCTTCGATCAGGATGCGCTCATTATGTCTGAACAGGAATATCAGGACTATAAGAGTAAATATTTAATGCTCTATGCTCGACAGAAATCCGAACGAGAAGTCGTTTCCGTTCTGAATGATGTTGACTTCTGTATTGAACTTATGGAAAGCGACAGAATCAACGTTGCTTATATTATGAATTTAATTCGCAACATCCATTTTGATGATGCAAAACAAAAGAATTATGATATAAAGCATATTAAGGAAGAATTGGGCAGAACAGATAATCCGCAGCTGCTGCGAAAGGTGGAGCTTCTGCGGACTTTCTTGGACAAGGTTGTTGTCGGTTTGGACAGCTCTGATGAGATTGATGATGCATATAACGATTTTGAAAATGAAGCAAAACGAGAAGAAATCGTTTCATTTGCAGAAAAGGAGGATATTGATTCCGCTATGCTTACGGAGGTTATCTCTGAATATGAGTTCTCCGGCACGATGGATGCCGGCAATATCAGAGACCGCATTGACAAACCAATGTCACTGCTGAAAAAAAGGTCATTGGTCAACCGTATCGTAGACTTTATCAGACAGCACACTGAAAAATTTCAATAAGGAGCAAAAACAATGGACAATTCAATTCAGGCTCATCAGAAAGAGCTTTGTAACAAATTATGGGCAATGGCAAATGCCCTCAGAGGCAATATGGAGGCTTATGAGTTCAAGAACTATATATTGGGCATGATTTTCTATTATTATCTTTCCGATAAAATTGAAAAATACATGGCTAACCTTCTGAAAGATGATGATATTGATTATGAGGAGGCATGGGCAGATGAGGAATACAGAACTGCGGTAATCGAAGAAGCGCTCCGCGACCTCGGTTACATCATTGAACCGCAGTTCCTGTTCCGCAAGATGGTGAAGATGGTCGAAAACTGTTCTTTCGATATTGAGTTCCTTCAGAAAGCCATCAATACTTTAATGGAGTCCACTATAGGCAACGATTCTCAGGACGACTTTGATGGGCTCTTTTCCGATATGCAGCTTGATTCCACGAAGCTGGGGCATACTGTTAAAGATAGGAGTGCGGTCATGGCAAAGATCATCGCATCTTTGGATGAGATCAATTTTAGCGTTGAGGATACGAAAATAGATGTTCTTGGAAACGCGTATGAATATTTGATCGGTCAGTTTGCCGCTACCGCAGGAAAAAAAGCCGGTGAGTTCTATACTCCGGCAGGTCCCGCAGAGCTGCTTTGCCGCCTGGCTTGCCTTGGGCTGACCAACGTTAAAGATGCTGCGGATCCCACCTGCGGTTCCGGTTCTCTCCTGCTGCGTTTGAAAAGCTATGCCAATGTTCGTAATTACTATGGTCAGGAATTGACCTCTACAACATATAACCTTGCGCGAATGAACATGATCCTGCGCGGCATTCCTTACCGTAAATTCAGCATTTATAATGGAGATACCTTGGAGCATGACTGCTTCGGAGATATGAAGTTCCGTGTTCAAGTGGCAAATCCGCCGTACTCCGCGAAATGGTCAGGCGATCAGAAATTCATGGAAGACCCGCGATTTAATGAATATGGCAAACTTGCCCCGAAGAGTAAAGCCGATTTTGCTTTTGTTCAGCACATGGTGTATCACATGGATGAGGATGGGCGCGCTGTTGTACTGCTCCCGCATGGCGTATTGTTCCGCGGAGCTGCCGAAGAGGTGATTCGTAGGCACCTCATTCAAAAGCTGAATGTGCTTGATGCGGTTATCGGTCTCCCTGCAAACCTGTTCTTCGGTACGGGTATTCCCGTCTGTGTCCTTGTCCTCAAAAGAGAGCGCAGCGGCAATGCGGATAACATACTGTTTATCGACGCTTCCAAGGATTTTGAAGCCGGTAAGAATCAGAATATTCTGCGGCAATGCGATATTGATAAGATAGTGGACGCATATCAACGCAGAGAAGATATAGACAAATATGCTCATGTGGCAACGATGAATGAGATCGAGGAGAATGGGTTTAATCTTAACATTCCCCGCTATGTTGACACATTTGAGCCGGAAGAAGAAATCGATCTGAATGAAGTAGCAGCGGAAATTCGCAGGCTGCAAAGTGAGATCAAGAACATAGACGTGGAATTGAAGCCTTTCTTTGATGAGTTGGGGCTTGATTTCCCATTTGATGTGGAGGGAAAATAATATGACAAATGTATCCTCAAGTAACGGTATTGATAAGCACCCGAAACTCCGGTTTCCGGAGTTTGA
>JAUNPN010000182.1 GCA_030536655.1 bacterium
ACATCATCATAATAAAAGACGAAATCTGTGATGCGCTTAAGTTGTGGATAGTGATCTAAAAAACCCTGCTGTTCGTCTTGCGTTAAATATGCAAGTTCGACCGCAGGGGTTAGAGATATTTCCTTGTTATCAACCTTTGATAACAGTTCGGGCAAAAGCTCTGCCATTTTAATATATCGTTTGATTTGTGATGGACTCTCCCCTGACTCAGCAGATAGTTTTTCCATAGTCCATGACTTTGGACCAACTTGGTCTAAAGTTGAATTTTTCCGCTGACCTTGATGCTTTAGAGCTTCAGCCTTCATTTTGTATGCGAGTGCTCGTTCGCTCGGCAGTATGCTTTCTCTTTGCAGATTGCTGTCCACCATAAAGATTACCGCTTCATCGTCCGTGAGTTTTTTTACAATAACAGGCATTGTTTCAAGTCCCGCCGCTTCGCAAGCGTGAAGTCTGCGGTGTCCTGATATGACTTCGTAACCATCACCGTTTGGATTTGGACGAACAACAGCAGGGGAAAGCACTCCTACTTGTGAAATGCTGTCTATTGTCTGCTGCATGAGTTCATCATCCAAAACCTTAAACGGGTGATTTTTGAACGGATGCAGTTCCGTAAGCTTCATTTCCACGATTTGATTGGAAGTTGACTGTTTTTTCTTTGTCGGCATTGTTATCACCTCCGTTTCGCATGAATTATAGTAATTATTCCAATCATTCTTGCCACCTCCCTCCGTTGCCGTATAAATCGTTTCTCACCATATTCGACAGGTTTGTTTCCGCCGTTGCGGGTATGTTGAACAGTGAAGTTATCAGATAGGCTTTTGTATTGTGGATTTTTTCATTACGCCGTGAGAACTCAAGCAGAAAAGCCTCTAACTTACTGTAATCAATTTCAAGAAATCTCTGCCGTACAAGCTCGGTCGGGTACTGCTTTTTCTCTATGGTGTAATATGGAACGTCTATTGTGAGTACCTCCGCCATTACGCAAACTATTTCATCAATCACCGCCTTGTCATAGCTGTAAACAAGCGTATCGTATTCAATATTGTTTTTAATACGCTCTGTGTTTTCGTTGTATCTATCTATCCAATCTGTTTGCTCCGTCTGATTGATAGATGGATATTTAATCAAATCAGTATTTAATTTTTCTTTATTTGTTTTATCTTTATTTAATTGTATTGGATTTTCCGTCGTCGGTTTATCCGATGTCGGATTTTCCAATATCGGCTTACCCGTTGTTGGATTTTCCAACTTCGGTAGTGTCTGCGGCTGCTCATATATTGTATACTCAATAGCGGTCATCTTACCCTTGTCATCACGTCCCTGCTGCCTTGTGATATATCCGGCTTTTTCAAGCTCCCACACAGCGGTGCGAATAGCGTCAATGCTCTCTTTATTTATAAAAGCTAATCCCTTTAATGTGTAGTCCCAATTTTCCGGCAAAGATAACATTTGTGATAAAAGTCCTTTTGCCTTTAATGATAAATTCTTGTTCCTTAAATGATGATTGGACATCACAGTATAGCCCGAATTTTTTTCTACTCTGAATATTGACATGATAAACCTCCTCTCTTAAATATTGATTCAATATGTAAATGCAGTTTATAGCCTTCTGAAAATTGGCATGAAAAAAAGCGTGTTTACAATAGCTCATACCGAGCAAGCAAACACGCTTATGTTTTTCTATATTTAAATTTATAAAAACAATTTAATTGTGTTAGATTTGTTCAAATTCCAACAAAGCCATCAAACGAAAAGTTTCTGTTCGGAACAAGGGAAAAACTATCATCAAAAACCCTTAAAAATTAACCCCGAAATTGTCCCCTTTGAGGTCTAAAACGGCAAATTAACCCCAAATTGTCCCCTCTAAATTGGTATAAACTGGGTTAAATTTCTTCAAATTTGGTCAAAGCCGACAGAGAAATCCTGGCATAAAAAATCCCGAAAACCGCATGGTTTCGGGATTTTTGGGCATTTCCAACTGAAAATTTATCTCTTTGAGAACTGCGGCGCACGACGTGCTGCCTTGAGACCGTACTTCTTTCTTTCTTTCATTCTTGAATCTCTTGTCAGGAAGCCTGCCGCCTTAAGGACAGCTCTGTAAGCTTCTGAATCAACCTCTAAGAGCGCTCTTGAGATACCATGACGGATCGCGCCCGCCTGACCGGTAAAGCCGCCGCCCTGTACATTTACGATTACGTCAAACTTATCTGTTGTCTTTGTTTCAACCATCGGCTGTCTTACTATTAACTTTAATGTATCAAGTCCGAAATATTCATCAATTGTTCTGCCGTTGATTGTGATGTTTCCGTTGCCCGGAACTAAGCGTACTCTTGCAACGGAAGACTTTCTTCTGCCTGTAGCCATATACTGTTCTTTAGCCATTTTATAAAATCCTCCCTTACTTTATTTCGCCTGTCCATGCAACCGGCTTCTGAGCTGTCTGAGCATACTCGCTGCCCTGATATACGTGTAATCTTGTGATTGCCTTTCTTCCGATATGATTGTTCGGAAGCATACCGTTTACGGCATATTCCATTGCCTTCTCCGGCTTCTCTGCCATAAGCTTGTCGTAGTGAATCTCCTTGATTCCGCCTACCCAGCCGGTGTGGTAATATCTAATCTTCTGGTGAAGCTTGTTTCCTGTCAATACAGCCTTCTCAGCGTTGATTACGATCACGTGATCTCCGCAGTCTACATTCGGTGTATATGTCGGTAAATGCTTGCCTCTTAAAATGCTTGCACATACGGCGGCAACTCTTCCGAGCGGCTTGTCAGCAGCATCTATAATGTACCATTTTCTTTCAACTTCATTCGGTTTCTGTAAATAACTTGAATTCATGGTTACTTCCTCCTATTTTATTCTTTCTTACAGTCTTTTTCCTGACCAACGAATGATATTTTACTACATTTTTCTTAACTTGTCAATAGTTTTGAAAAAACTTTTTCTAATTTTATTATCTTGCTTTAATTTTCTTCGTTTTTCTTTGTTTTACTCTTGTTTTCTCACTTTTGATTTTTGATTATGACTATAAGCCCTGTTATATTTTTACCGTAAATTCGGTATAGCTTCCGGGCTCTGATTCTACAGATATGTTTCCGCCGCAGCTTTCGCATATAGCCTTTGCAATCGCAAGTCCAAGTCCATAACCGCCGCTCTCTCTGGCTCTTGATTTGTCTGCGCGGTAAAAGCGTTCGAATATCTGTTTCCTGTCTTCCTCATTTATTCCGGCGCCTGTATTTCTTATCTTAAGAACTGCATTATTATGAATTTTTCTTAGACTCATATCTATTTGCCCGTTAACAGGCGTGTATTTCACGGCATTATCCAAAAGTATCATTACAAGCTGCTTCAGCTGCGAATCAGGTGCGTTTACAATTATATCCGGCTCTATGTCATAATTGAATCCGATGCTTTTTTCAAAAATAACCGCCTCCATTGTAAGAAGAAGATTTTCGCACGCATCCGAAAAAGAGGCTCTTTCCTTCTGCTGATTATCCTCCGTATGGTCAAGCCTTGTCAGATACAGTAAATCATTTGTAAGCTTTGACATTCGCTCTGCTTCGCTTTTAATATATCCGAGCCATTTTTCTTCTTCGGCAATTTTGGAATCCTTGTGACTTAGTAATACGTCAATATTTGTATTAATTATGGTAAGCGGAGTTTTAAGCTCATGCGACGCGTCCGCCACAAACTGCTTCTGCCTGTTATAGCTGTCCTCAACCGGTTTTATTGAAGAATTTGCATTCTTAAGACTGATAAGAGAAGCAGCAGCAAGCGCCGCAATCAGCACAAGCGCAAGAATAAGCGCAAGATTTACCAGTATTCTCTGTTCAGCGGTATAATCTATGAAGCCTATGACATAACCTTCCCTTAATTCCATACACATATATTTCCAATATCCGCCCGCATAAGAAATTACCCCCATTTTATTTTTATCGATGATTATATCATCTATACTTTCCTTATAAGAATCATCATCTATATCGAACGGAGAGTGAACTTTTGAAACATCTCCTTCTTTGTTGGTATATACAACAAAGTGAGCAGTCATATCCGTTCTTCTGTCCCGTTTTCCCGGCGACGTTTCGGGCGGAGGATTAATTTCCGGCAAAGTCTCCGAATCAGACGGTTCTCTTTCGCTTTGTATAGGTAAATCATTTTCCGGATAGTCGGGACTTTCTTCCGAAGGTACGGCGTTGTCCGGCGTCATTTCTGCAGGAAGTCCGGGAGGATTATCGCCGCGCTTATATCGTTCATCCTGATAATGTCTGTCAAATTCCAATATTACCCGAAGTTCTTCATTTGTTGTGGTCTGAACATTCTGCCATGTTATGAAATATATAACTCCGAAGCAGCCGAGAAGCAATGCTGAAATAATTATCATATTAACAAGCAGAAGCTTGTTTCTTAGCTTTTTAAACATGGATTATCCCTCCTTCAAGACGTAACCCACACCTCTTACAGCACTTATTGTTACGGACGAGTGTATAAAACGAAGCTTTTTTCTTAAAAATGAAACATAAACTTCAACATGATTGTCACCCGCGTCACTTTCAAATCCCCAAAGCTTTTCTATTATTTGTTCTTTCGGAGAAATCATATCACGGCGGAGTATGAGATATTCTATAAGTTCTTTTTCCTTTAATGTCAGCTGAATTGAGCCGGTCGGCGAGGACAGTTCCATTGTATTTGTGTTAAGAGATAAATCACCGTAGGAGATAACTGCATTGTTTTCTGTGATCTCACCTCGTCTGCGTCCTAAAGCGCGTATACGCGCCAGAAGCTCCTCCGTATCGAATGGCTTGGTCAGATAATCGTCTGCTCCGCAGTCAAGTCCGCGGACCTTATCGGAAACCGTTCCTTTTGCGGTAAGCATAATAACAGGAGTTTCAACTCCGCCCTTCCGGATTCCGTCCAGAACCTCATAACCGTTAAGCTTAGGTAACATTATATCAAGAACTATAACATCGTATATACCGCTTAATGCATCGTCAAGCCCGGATTCGCCGTCATAATCGTTATCCACTGCGTAATTCTGTTTTTTCAGCAAATGCACCAATGCTTCCGCAAGATGGCGCTCGTCTTCAATTACTAAAATTCTCATAAGAAGTTCCTCTTTTCTTTGTTTTTTACAGATAGATACAGATACTTTCCTATAATTATAATACTACGCTAAGCTTAAAATTTCCTTAAGGAAGCACTGATTAAATATAGTATGCAGTGAACACAGTCAGATTTTTCGTCAGATTATATAAAAAGATCGAAGGCATAC
>JAUNPN010000025.1 GCA_030536655.1 bacterium
TTACCGCGAGATTTTTTATTTTTCTTGTTGGGGGTAATTCCCCAAACCCCAAGAACGAAGATTTCATCTTCGAGCTACGCACCTGTCGGCACTATTTTTCCATATTATAAGAACGGTCGATTTTGTCGTCCTTGTCCGGCTCAATGCCGAGTATATATTCATAATTCTGCTTGTGCAGAAGCATCTCTCTGACTTCTTTTTGAAGTTTGATATATTCGGCATAATCCTCTTTTTTCGCAGATAGAAGTTTGGCATACTCGCTGTTCAGGCTTTTTACTGACGGCAGTTTATCGAGCTTTAATTCATCAAACGCCTTTTTCGCAGCCTTATGAATAAGAATATCCGCTTCGTGTTCGGCGAGATACTTTTTTGAATATCCGCTTTTCCTGTACTCAACATAAATATCCTTTGTCTTTGAATAGTTAATAATATGCTTCTTCAAAATCGCAATTTCCGAAAGCCGCTTTTCCGATACCTTTATCTTTTCTGACAGCTCGGCATATCTTTCCTGCTTCTCTTTTACGTCTTTTGCAAATTCATCATAGTTTGCGAAATTATGTTCCTTTAAGAAAATAATACTTTTGGCAATCTGCTTTGCGCTGAATTTTTTAGCCCAATTTTCATAAGCTGTACCTTTGCCCGAATTTATCATTTTTTCAATATCAGATAAAAGATTGGTTTTCTCATATTGCCTTTTCTTAGCTTTAGGCGAATGAACTTTACTGCCAAATATAATAGATTGAATATCTCTTTCTGAATATCCCTCTCCCAAAGAGCGAACACGGATATTTTTCTTTTGTCTCGGATGTGAAAAAGTCAAGTGTTTGCCCGGAACAACTATATAGCCGTCTTGACTGAGCGAGGCGAAAAACGCATCATAGGTTTTAGGTTTTTGTTCAAGCGCCTTGTCTATTGCTTCTTTCAAATAATCCCGATTGGTTATGTGTTCCTTTTCACCTAACCAACTATTGTAGCTCTTACCGTGTTTTTTAGGTTTATCAATGATAGACAGTCCATGCTTAAAGCAGATTATATCACTTAACATTCGCACGACCTTTGCCATACCCCAAAAATCACGAAACTTGCGGTTACAGTCAAGGGTGGTTGAGTTCCAAATGATGTGATTATGAATATGCTTTTTATCAATATGTGTAGATTATTTATCGTGATATACACAATTTTTATTGAAACGGCAATTTGAGATATTGTTAAAATGGTTATAGGTATATGTCAGCATTTAGAGCATTTTAAACCGCATAAAATCAAGGGTTTCAGAGGTCAAAAATGACGAGGTAATATACTTTACCTTTTTGCTCAAAAGCGCACTTCTAATTGTCCATATTCTTTGCCTCAGTTAAAAGTCTTTCATATTCGGCTTTGGTTAGTTCTTTATCCTTGTTTGTGAAAATCCATCTTTAGATTTTTAAGGTTTTAACCTTTAATTCGTTCTAACCCATAAACAAGAAAAATGCATTTAATTATGATAGCATCGAATTTACGTTTCGCGGTGCATAGCTCTCACACAACTTTCTTTTGTAGTCAAGCATTTCAGCCTTTTGCAAATCAGTTTTATCTATAAATTTTATAAAAGATTGAATATCCCGAATATACTTTTCTATGGCATTCTCGCTCCGTTCTTCCTTGTACAGATATAGTCTGAACTTTTCAATAAGTCCATTTGTAATAA
The DNA here is from genome assembly GCA_030536655.1 of bacterium. GTDB lineage: Bacteria > Bacillota > Clostridia > UBA1381 > UBA1381 > UMGS1958. The sequence continues at coordinate 1,688 of JAUNPN010000025.1, forward strand.
TTCTTGATGGCATTTATAATCACGTCCTTTCAAGAATATATTTTACCATAGACTGAAAAATATCCTTGAAATTTGAAATAATAGTGTGTTTTATACACAATGATTTTAAGTACTTTGTCAATCTAATCTTAAAACAATAATATTACCTTGCTTCACACATACACTAAGGGCGTGCCTGTTCAATCGGCACGCCCTTAGTGTTGTTAATCAGCTATATTTATTACTTTTTTAAAATTAGTTCCAATCGGCTTCATACCATCGATGCTATCCCATATAAATAATTTAAATATAAAATTATCTGGTAAATTAGTGCAATCAAACGAGGTATCTATAGTGTTTTTACCGGTTAACATTGTGATGTCATTATCTATTAATTTCTTCAGTTTGCCATCCATACCATAAGCAGCCATAATTAACTGAACCGTCTTGCCTGTTCCTGTGTTGTTTACCGTATTTATAGATAAATCCAACTTTGAAGTAACACTATTGTAATCATCTCTAATAACTGTAAAATCAAAATCAGGGTTACTATTGTCCAAAACAGCCATGGAGAAGTTGTTATAATCATCTATATCATTTTCTGCACTTACCGTTACAAAATAATTTGTTTTGACTCCTGTTATATTGACAGGCTCCTTTATGAATAATTCCTCATTCGCCAAAACATCATTTACAACAGTTTCATATACGATGTCACCATTAATACTGTCCTTATGCACTTGAACATCTATTCTATCAGTAGAAGCAGATCCGTTATTGTTTAAAATTGCATTAATATAATGTTGCCCACTTTCCTGTGTAAAATATGCGTTTGATACTGTCATATCGACAGTGCCTAATGTAATAATTCCTACGTTGTCATTGACATCAAAATCAGCAACATTTTTTGGCACTGCTTTTATAGTAATATCTTGGACAACATTTTTTTCTGTTGGTATATATGTTACAGATATATTTTTAGTTTCACCTGCCTTAAAATTAATATCTTTTTCAATCGTTTGTATCAGGTCACTGCCCTCATATATTTCAACATCGACACCATCTATTGATTTTTCTCCAATGTTATTTAAATCAAATTTCAACAATGCGACACCGGCTTTTAAATAAGCTTCATCATTATAGGTTAAAGTTTTTTGATTTAACGCAAGATTATAACTTGGAACAATATTATTAGTATACAAATTTGTTGTACCTGTTATATAATTTCCATCATCCTGTACTTCAACCTTGCCTGTCTTGAAATAGCTGGCTGAAAAAGTGCCATCGTCATTTACTATTAAGCTGGGATTACTTACATTTAGTTCATCTCCAACAAATGTAATTTTTTCGCTCCATACATCTTCTTCATAGCGAACACCGCAAAGGGTATCATAGCCATCCTGATGGTCAATCCAGCAAATATACATATCTGTTCCGTTTGATTTAATAACAGGAATAGAATTAACATTTGTATCTAATTCAATAGATGATTGCTTCTTTGCCCCCAATACATCCGTAATAACTTGCAACTTGTTGTTTTTGTCAAAGTACGCTAATACTGTTTCTCCATTATGGTTCCCAATAGCATATTGTCCTACTTCATTATATCCTAACTCTGTTGTTAAATTATCAGTTGTAGAAACCACATATAAAGAATCATCTTTTTTATAGAATATATTTCCATCAGTACCGTTATAATCTAATGTTACTCTTGTTACTTCACCTACATCATTAATTGTGACCGCATCGGACCATTGTTCGCCGTCATATGTAGCATAGCTAATACTGGTTTTGCCACTTTGAGCAGAAAAATCAGCTTCGCTGTTTGATAACCATGCCGCCATAGCAGTATCGCCGTTTGATACTATAACAGGCGAAAAATCGAACTCGTTATTGTTCGTAAGTCTTTCACTCATCCATTCTGCTCCGTTAAACTGCGCAACAGATATTTCAGTCCGTGAAAGTATATCTCTCATGTCGGTTGTGTCTGCCGATAGCTGTGATTTCATATCCTCCCATATAGCAAATTGACCACTTGCTGAAACCGTACTGTCTAATGTACCATCATCACTGATAGCAATAGGTTCTGACCATGTTCCATCACTATTTTGAACTGAGTATACAAGTTTTAATCCATTTTGCTGCTCTCTTTCTATATCGTCAATCGTATATATTAAATATTTTTTACCATATATATTTTGTAGTACAGCTTCTGCATTATCAAAGATATTTTCATAGATTATCCGTTCATCTTTATTGCTGACATCTAAATCAAATAATTCAATTTGTGGACTATCACCTATAAAGCCACCTCCATTATCAAGATACTCACGTCCTGATAACTGCCAACCATTATAACAGCTATCTAAAGAAAACAAACTAATATCGTCACCTAACCAAGATGCTTTAAATCCATCCTTAGACCATTTGAAGTTGCCTGCTTCAAATTCACCTTTTAAATCAATGAGCCACACCTTAACTGAAGCTCTGGCTCCATATGAGCCTTCAAGACTGGGAGCAAAATCCCAATGTTCATCGTCGGTTTGTGCACTCCCAGCCAACTTTCCTGTCAATGCTCCATAAAGACCGGCCTTTACTTCAACAGTATCATAATCCTGTCCCAAACCACCAAATACATCAGCACCCAATGATGGGGTAAAAGTTCCGTAAAGATTTGGATTCTTCAGCCATCCCGAAACACCAATCTTTCCTTCAAGTGCACCCTTCATAGTTACTGAGGCAGTAACCGGAATTGGGATATCTACCAGTACTACCATTGTATTATAATCAATATCAAGGATACTTAGATAATCCTCAGCTTTTGCCTGCCCATCAAACTTTACAGCTACTTCTCCTGACCAGTCTGCTGAATCATTTAAAGGAACTTCTAGTTTTCCTGATAAATTTACGGCTGTAGAATATTTATTGAAAATTCTTGCTTCTTTTTCCGATTTATTCTTATTCTCTCCGGTAAACTTAAGCACAAGCTTATCATCTTCAATCTTTATTTCATCAGCCAGTCCTTGCATTTCTTCATTATTAAATCCCATATTTATTTTCAATCCGGATAAAAAAGGTATTTTTGAAACTTCATCAGATTCAATAGGTTTAAACACAAGAGCATATGAATCATTTAAAATCTTTATATTTACTACATTCTCAATTGTTGCATACCTTTTATTATCATCGGTATAAACGATAAATACAACATTTTCACCGGCATCAAAATCTCTGCCGGGTTTTATGGTAAGTTCATTATTCGCAAATTCGAGCATTTTGCCGCTATTTGCACCTCTTAAGTATGCTTTACCCTCTTTGTATCCATTCCAATCTACAGTGTATTTAAAAGTGTACTCTGTGTTATCTGTTTTATCAACTGTAAAACTTTGATTTGCCTGCAAATTGTAACTTTTATCCTTTGAACTTGCTGTTAATGACGTTATATATATTTTCTCAGGGTCTTTAGGTGTCATACATATATAGTCTTTGCCAGTCGCTGATATTAAACGTGCCACATCTGATTCTACAGAGCCATAATTATGTCCATAGTTAAAAAATCCGTCAGCTGTGGCCGTAAGATTATAAGTTTCACCTATCTCATCTTTATAAAAACGTACCATTCCGTTGACATCAGTCGTTTTGATGGTACCACTACAGTTTACTTTTGCTTCGCCTATGGGTGTTGTTTCAAGCAATCCAGAATTATAATAAACTTCAACATCTATGTATTCATTTCTGTTTTCGTTTTTGGGTAAAGTAGGCTCAACATTTTCAATAATGGTACCATCACTAAGAATAATACAATTATAATGGATTTCAGCATTAGTGAGACAAGTATTGTAACTGCCAATACTTATCGCTTTCCACCGTTCCTCGTTGCCTGTGTAGTATACATCAGTTAGGCTGCCGCATTCACAAAACACATAATCGCCAATACTTGTCATGCTGTCAGGGATTGTCACACTCGTTAAACCGCAACTCTGAAACGCATAATCACCGATACTCGTTACACCGTTTGGAATTATTAAATCGGTTACAAGACTACCATTTAAATAAAGATTATGTGCATAGTACAGTGGATTTGAAGAAGATCCTGAAAATAAAATATCACACCATGCAGCAATATCTGTTATATACACATTTTCAAGACCGTTACAATCATAAAATGCATTTTCTCCTATACTCATCACGCTATCAGAAATTGTTACACTTACTATATTGGGAGCATATGACGATGGACTGTGAGGGAAAAATAAATATGATGGTATACTTTTCACATTTTTCCCAAATATAACTTCTATTCCATTGCCGTTTTGACCTGCACATTTGAACACATCATTATTGCTTGATAAATTTGTGGCATTTTGAACATTATAATATATCTTTTCTATCGATTTAGAATCATAAAAAGCCCCTATGCCGATAGTGCTTATATTATTTCCCAATGTTACTTCCTTCAATGCACTACATGATGAAAAAGCATAATTACCAATATCTGTCACACCATTTCCAATAATAACTTTTTCCAAACCGCTACAAGAAACAAATGCATCTATACCGATCTTGGTAACACTGTCAGGAATTATCACTTCACTTAAATTATAACATGCTGCAAACGAATAGTTGCCAATATTAATTAATTGTTTCGGCATATCAAAATCATTAAGTTTTTCACAAAAATAAAACGCATAATCATCAATTTCAGTTACACTCTCTCCTAATAATAAATCTGTCAAATTGCCACAATTTGAAAAACTGTTCTTTCCAATGCTTTTTGTTGAACCATTGATTTCTACACTTACTAAATAGTTACAAGCGTGAAAAGTTTCCTCTTCTATATTTGTCACATCACCTTTTATCTTTATACTCGTTAAGCCTGAATATTCAAAGGTCTCTGACGGAATATGCGTAATGTCTTCTCCAATTATTACATTGAATGAACCGCTGCAAGAATAAAATGAACGCTGACCAATTTTTGTTAAATACAAATCTTCTGATGTAGTTATAAATGAATTTTGGAAAGAGTAATCGCCAACCTCTAAAGTTTTGCTGAGTATCTCTATATCAGCCATACAATCATCAAACGCACCGCTTTCAATACTTGTTACAGTTTGTGGAATTATTATGTTCCCAGCTCCTCCATACCTTCTAAACACATTAGGATTAATGTTTGACATTTCATTCCCAAAAGTAATTTCTACGCGGCCTGAAGCTCCCGAAAATGCTGCCACACCAATATTAGTTACTGTCACATTTGTAAAATCAAGTCTTGAACACTCCCAAAATGCACCTTCTTCTACCGAAACACTATTGTTGCTCATAACTATATCTGCTACACACTTGCTAAAAGCATATTTTCCAATATTTATTACATCTGATGAAATTACAATCTTTTCTAATCCCGTGCTACACTCAAAGGAAGATTTCGCAATATTCTGCACTGTATCAAGTATAGTTAAATTAATCTTGCCACCACAATAAAAAAATGCATATTCGCCGATGGTACTTATTGAAACATCTGTTGCAATTACATTTGAACAGTGGTCAAAAGCGTATGAACCTACCGCTATAGTATTGCCCTCTATAATTATATCGGCTTTAGAATACGCAAAAGCATACTCTCCAATCGTTGTTATAGACCTTGGCAAAATAACCTTTTTTATTATATCATTATCATAAAATGCAAAATCATCGATGCTTTCTACCGATATTCCACGAATCTCAGCAGGAATGACAACACACGGATCTTTTCCAATATAATTAATGATTGTTCCCTTTGAAAATTCAAAATATTTTTCAGGCGTATAACTTTCATATGTTATTACACATATACAATTGGAAATTCCTTCTTTTAATCCACCAACAATATTTAACCTGAAATAATATTGAGTATCCATTTCTAATCCTATTACCGTAGCGGTTGTTGAATAATCAGCTAAAGTTTCCTCGGTAATTGCACTGCTCCATACTGCACCATCTGTAGATTGTTCAACGGTAACACTTGTAGATTCTTTTGGCTCAGGGAATGATAATGTTACAGAATCTTTCGTGCGTGCTATACACCTTAAATTTGTAATAGCTCCTGTTGACAAAACAGCATCAATATTTGTCACGGTAAAACCATTGCAGGTCATACTGCTATCGCTTGTAAGTTGAATTTTTACTACATTACCGGATACTTCAATAGTTTGTCCCGCCAGTTCTGTTCCCGAATATTTACCTATTTGATTATCGTTTGAATCATATATATAAATAAAATCGAAATCACTTTCTGTTTCGGTATCATCTGAAAAAGTAATACTGAGACTGTCCGCATCACTTGGATGAGTATATACCCATGTAGTATCTATGCTATTCGAATACGGATGTTCTGATTGCAGTTCATCAACTGATGATACCTCTAAAGTTTCAGCAGCAGACATAAGTGTAATTTCCGAATCGTTTTTTTCTTTAACTTCATCATCTTTTCCAATGGATGATAAAGATGTTATTACATTTTGAGAAAATCCGGATATATACGGTATATTTTCTTTGATCTTCTCCGCAAACACAGTTAATGAAGCTTCAGCAATTGAAAGCATCATAGCAGTTAGAACTGTGATTGCTAAAATTCGTTTTTTCATAGATGAATCCCTCCATAAATTTAAAAAGTGCATAACCCATATTTCAGGGCTATGCACCGAAAAACATACAACCCTGACATAAGGTTGCTACACCAATACTCATTACTTCTCATCACAAAGTTATAATAGTCAGAGCGTACGCTTTTACCTAATTAGTGTACACTTTGTGATAAGAAAATACACTTAACCCATTATAATGAGTATAATGTAGCATAATTAGTATAACATAGTTTTCCCATGTTAGCAATGTTTTTAAGAAAATTTTGTCATAATGACGAAATTATTTTCATCGTTCAATATCTTTATTATCACGGTGTCGTTGCTTTTTGTAGTTGTTTTCATTTTGTATTTTATTTCTGTTGCATTCAAGTTTTTTATAAATAGAATATCTTTCTGTTTCACCGATGGATTTGTCTGTTTCTAATTTTGCGGAATTGAATAAATCTCTTGAAAATGAACCGCTGTAAATTTTCTGCAAATCTGCTATTATTTCATTTTCAATTTGTAGTCGGATTTCAAACCGTAAATCTTGCAATTTTTCTGTGTCAAATTTCTGCGCCTGTTCCTTTAATGCCACATATTCTTTTTGAGCATTATCAAGTTTTGCGGCACATTCAGTTGAATGTTTTTCCATAATCGGCACAGCTTTTTGAATATCGCTAATTTTAGTTTTGACCGCCTTAATATCGTTTGTTTTGAGTTTTGTTAAAATTGTATTTTTCTTCGTGCGCAGTTCCTCAATTTGTTCAGACAAGTCATTGATAAGCTGCGTTAATTTCCGTTGCTTAAAAACCATAATAGCCGATGTTTTAACTTTCTCGTCCTGCCATTTCTTGCGTTCGTTGATTTTAGCTTTCAACTCTGCAGTAACCGCCATATAATCATCATAATTGTTTTTTAATGTTACGACTTCCTTAGATTTTGCAGTTTTCCACTTTGCTGAAAAATTTATGACATAACGACAATGAATCATAGCGCCGCGCAATTTTTCAAGCGCATTTGCAATAGATGAAACGGTATGCGTTGCTGTTTCAAGCAATTTCTTGATTGCCGCTTTAATTTCTCGCAGTAGCTTGTTATCTGCCCTAATCCGCCGATTAAGCTCGCACCGTTCAGAAATACCGCCGTTTTTCTCAATGATTCTTGCCGTTACGCCCTCGTGAATTGTGGGCTGTTCGTCTATGTCGCGCTCTCTAAAACTGCGGCAATCAATACGCTCATTGAGTTGTTTCCGCTCTAATTCAAGATTGACAACATCTTCCCACACTTTGCGCCATTTCGTGATTTGCTCCTCGCTGTTCCATTCGGCGCATATCGGATTTTGTCTGCCGTAGCGTGTGCTTTTCGGATATTTTGAAACGCACTTCAAATCCTCCGCTTGTGAGGGAGGCATATATACTTTCTTTTTGCCGACAAAATATTGATATTGCTTTTCCCAGCCGTCAGTTTGTGCTTCCTTAAATTCATCAGCCGTAAAACCTTGTTCTTCATCACCGCGCTTGCATAGATATTCTTTCTGTGTTTTGGCTTGCCATTCGCCCTTTTCATCAAGAGGGCGAACCGTCAATAAAATATGTGCGTGGGGATTATGCCCGTCCGTATCGTGAATGCAGACATCAGCGCACATTCCTTTATCAACGCAATTTTCTGTAATGAATTTCTGTAAAATATCTTTCCACTCATCAATTCCTAATTCAATCGGCAAGGCAACTATCAGCTCTCTTGCAAGTCTGCTGTCTTTGCTTTTCTCGGCAGCTTCGACAGCGTTCCATAGTTCGGCTCTGTCTTGCCATTCCGCAGGCGCGTTCGGCGGTAAAAATATTTCACTGTAAATATTTCCGCGCTTCTTTATATAATCGTGCATTGTGCCGTCATACTCGTTATATATTTTTGAGCAGGACGCATAAGCGGCTGCTGCGACTACCGAGCGACCCGTTCCGCGCGTAATTATCTTTGCTTCAAAATGATAAATTGCCATTGCGGTTTACTCCTTTCCGTCTGTCGAGCAGACTATTTTTGTTTCTTTTTCCGAAAAAGAAATGACGCTTTGCGTCAAAAGGCTAAAAGCTGTCGGGGACAGGTTTTAGCACACAGCCGATAAAATGGGCAACGCTCATTTTGCATTGAGATAATCAATGCGGCAATCGTAAAACGGTTGCGTTCGGCTGTACGGTCAATGAGTGATAACGAATTGAACGAGCCTTCCGCAGGAACGCCGTTCGCCGCAGGCGATACCACCACTTTTCAAGTGGTGAGTAAGTGCGCCCTTCGGGTTGGGGAAAGGCGTTCCGACAAGCGAAACGCCCTGAATTGAGTACCCATTTTGAAATTTTACGATAGCTTTTCTTTCAAAAATTCCTCCAGATTTTCAAGTTCTATCTCTTTGATTTCGGGTAAAAACTTTTCCAAAACAGCGCCCTCTTTGATTAGCCTGTGCGTCCGTGCCTTGCGTTCTTTCACTCGGTCGCGGGCTAACGCTTCCTCTAACCTGTGCTGTTCCTGCAATAATTTTTTCTCATCCTCTGTCATACTGCCATACGCTCCTTTGCTCTGTTTTTCAACATTGATAAAATCAAATCATCTGCCGTTTTTTTCGTGTTTGGGTTTCCAAACGCCGAAACGATAAATGTAATATTCCCACACTTTTTTCGGTATGGTTCGCCTATGGGTGCGGCTCTTGTTTCTTTTTCGAGCATAAAAAATACCTCCTTTCTCGTAAATCAAGTTTACAAGAAAAGAGGTCATTTTACATTGAGCGCAAATTGAGTGAAAATTGACTAATTTCCCGATATTAAATTTTGTGTATTGATTCCGTAAGCCGTTAGTGTTTCTTTCAGCTCACAGATTTTTTGTTCTATGAGTTCCGGCTCGTCCTGCCAGATTTCAGAATAAATAGTAAGCGCTTGTTTTAATTTGTTCTCCGCGTTGGTTTTGTCGTTCATTTGCAAATAAATTAAGCCCATATTCCACAAAAACTCTGCGTGAATACTTCCGTTTTCTATAACGTGTTCGGTACATTTTTCAAGCGCCTGTATTGCCTTTTTCGGCTCACCGAGATTTGCGGCTAAGTTTGCGTAATTGCAGATTTGTACGATACTATCGCCGGTGTATTGCAAGTTATTTTCAGCCAAAATGCTATACGCTTTTTCCATAAAATCCTTTGCCTGTAACACATCACCCGTTGCATGATACAAGCCGCCCATATTTGCGTAAATGTTTGCTTTTAAGTGCTGGTTAGAAATTTCGTCACACAAATCTACGGCTTGCAATTCATGTTCCATAGCCTTTTGCATATCTTGGTTGCAAATATGCTCATAAGCAGATTTGTAATCAAAAACCAGTGCTTTATCATCAATGGTTGAAGCGTATTTTTCCAGTTCCGAAATAATCAGATTCATTCCACTTTCATATGCGTATTTTTCCATATAGGCAAATGCGTCTTTTATAAATGTTTTATACATTTCAGCATCATCTTTTTCGGCAATGTTAATAATATTTTCGGTTATTTCAAACATTGTCCTGTAATATGGCAGGTCGATTCCGTGTAGCAAATATTCGCTATCAATATTTGATAGAAATGTTTTACAGTTTACAATACCCGGTTTCATATCATCAAGCGTAATTTCTTTTATCAATGGATGCAGGGTAATTTTGTGAAATTCATTCTGCTGAACAAAGCCGTATTCAATAAGTGCGTTTATTGTGTTGAGATTTTTTAAATCCAGCCATTTTGCAAAAAGCCTTGGTTGTATGCCGCTGCTTGGGATAAATGTCATACAACGCATGATTTCTCCTGCTTCGCCCGACAATCCGGCGATATACATAAGTCTGTGGATATGCTCATAATATGTTGCCTTTGTGCTTCTGCTGTCTTTTATGAGATTGATTTTATCTTCGGTATGTAGAATACTTTTTGATTTTTTCAATTCCGCAAGCAGTTTTTTAGGGCGTAATATTCCTGACGAAAGCAATCGCGCCGCAAGTTCAACGGATAAAGTATGTCCGTGTATCTCATCAATAATCTGCGTTACAATATCAAGTTTCTTTTCGGTTTTATCATAAAAGCGGCCGACAAGCGCAATCAGGTCTTTTTCCGGCATTTCCGTAATTTCCATTTCAGTATATTCAGAAAATCTGCACCTTGTTGTGAATAGGATTTTACACCGATAATTCATCACAATATCAAACAGGCTTTCGAGAGTGGGGACAATGTCAAAATTATCAATGATAATCAACGTGTCATCTTTCAAACTTTTCAAAAATCTGTTATGTCTATCAAATCGGCTGTCCGTATTTTCGCTTGTATCGTCTGCAAAATCGCAGTTTGCAATCATTTCTTTTAAGTTTCCCATATACCGAAAATACAAAATGTTTGTGTATTCCTTTTTGTATCGTTGTGCGTACATTTTTACAAGTTCGCTTTTCCCTATTCCTGCAATACCGTGCAAAAAGACTTTGCCGTTTTCATTCAATAATTTATGTATCTGTTTAAGCTCATTTTCTCGACCGCAGAAATGGCGGCAAGGTTTGGGTACAATATCATAAATGTAATCACGGACACAAGGCGATAGCGAACCCGCTGATAACAATTCTTTTGTTTTTATATCATGCTTCACAAAATTTCTGTTCATTGTAAAGAGCAGGATACGGCTGAAAAAATTTGCAAGCTCAATATCGTTGCCATATGGGTAATTTTCGGCAAGCTCACATTTTATCTTTTCGGAAACGGTCGTATCATTCATCAGCAGATGATAGATTTCTTCTGCTGCCGTAAATCTATCGTAAAGCAGGGGCAAGATATTTTCCTCCACATCAATCGCCATAGCTTCAATATTCCCCGTTTCGGAATAATAGCCGATAATTCTTGTACTTATTTTAGCCGTCCCATTCAGCCAGCGGCATACTTGCCCGTTGTCAAAATCAAAGTCTGCGCCCGCGTCGCTCTCTATAAAATCCTTGAATAATTCATACATAAAATCAAGCTGATTTATATTTTTACTTTCCGCAACATAATCTAAAATAACTTTTGTTACGGTACAAAAATCACATATTTTCATAATTAAAACTCACCTCGGTTTCTCTCAGTTTGCGGTCAATTCCCGCTCAATGCGTTTCCTTCTTTCTTTGTTTATAATTATACCATAAATTCAACCCAAAAGATAGTCAGAGAGCAGAAATTCGGGAAATTGTATTGAAATATTTTTATAAGCGCGGTATAATTAAAACATACAATATCTTAAATTGCTGTTCGGAAAGGAAGGGACAATGAATAAGAACACGCAATTTAATAAAATAACAGCTCTTTATTGCAGATTAAGCCGTGATGATGATTTTAGCGGCGACAGTATGAGCATACAAAATCAAAAGGCAATGCTTGAACATTATGCAAATGAGAACGGACATATCAACTGTAAATTTTTCATCGACGACGGAGTGAGCGGCACAACCTTTGAGCGTAAAGGTTTTCAAGAGATGATAACCGAAATCGAAAACGGCAATGTTGCAACGGTTATTGTAAAGGACTTGTCAAGGCTTGGGCGTGAATATTTACAGACGGGATATTACACGGAAATTATGTTTCCAAAATATAACGTCCGGTTTATTGCGGTCAATGATAATGTTGACAGCGCAAGCGGCGACAATGAATTTGCTCCGTTCAAAAATATCATAAACGAATGGTATGCACGCGACATCAGCCGCAAAATCCGTTCGACTTTCAAAACGAAAGCATTAAAAGGCGAGTTTTTCGGCACAACAACCCCGTATGGCTATATGAAATCTCCCGAAAATAAGCATAAGCTGATACCTGATGAGAATGCTCCGACAGTTCAAAGAATGTTCCAAAAGGCATTGGAGGGCGCAAATTGTAACACGATTGCAAGAACCCTCAAAGCTGAAAAAATCCCGATTCCCGGTGCTTATGTCCGGGATATGCAAGGCGTTCTACATAAGGCAAATGTAAAATATCCGTATGATTGGGAACAACCGACTGTTCGTTATATTTTGAGCAATGAAGTTTATATCGGCACGATTGTAAATAACATTACAAGCACAAAATCGTTTAAAGACAGGACAAGAGTAAAAAATTCCGACAGCGAAAAAATCAAGGTTGAAAATATGCACGAGCCGTTAGTTGACAGAGAAACATTTTACACCGTTCAAGAAAGAATAGCGATTAAAAAGCCTGCTGAAAACAATTCTGAATCCATATTCAGAGGACTGTTAAAATGTGGAGAATGCGGCGGCAATCTTGTGTTCGGAAAAGCAACGCAAAGGCGTATTTCACATTATTACCGCTGCGGCAGATATACAAGACACCGTGATTGCACTCCTCATACGGTCAATCTTAATCACTTTGCGGAAGTTGTATTGTATGACATCAATCGGCATATTAACTTCGTCAAAGAGGATAAAGAAAAATATGCGGCACAGCTTATGGAATATTTCAATGACGGTAAAAACGACGGTCTGCAAGCAAATACCGAAAAATTAAAACTCATAGAAAACCGTATTGACGAATTAAATCTACTCATACAAAAAATCTATGAGGATAAAACTTTCGGTCGTATCACGGACGAGATTTATTCGGCTATGTATGCGAATATGTCAGACGAACTTTCCACTCTGCAAAGTGAAAAAGAGCAAATTCAAAATACGGCAAGCCAACGCTCGGCTTGCGAAAATTCAATCAATAGTTTTATAGCTTTAATCGAACAGTACGCACCTGTTAAAAAGTTAGACGAGGTTTTACTCAATAATCTTATCGAAAAAATCGTTGTTCACGAAAGGCAGCGGATAGACGGCGAAACGATAATGCCGATTGAAATTTACTATCGGTTTATAGGTAAGGTAGAGGATACACCGGAAGATATGCTTCTGACAGGGCGGCTTGGTAGAACAAAAGATTTTTAATTTATGGTGATATGTTTGTGTATCACCATAGATAGGCTACATGAGTACAGACTATAAAAGCGTGATTTCCTTTTGTAAACTGTTTCGCGAACTCATATCCAACTGCATTTGCTTCCTCCGGCGTGATTTCACCGGGCTTAAAGGATTGCCGTACCTGATAAGCGATAATATCGCCTTTCTGCGTCCTTCCCGTATTTTTTAAATATTCCCGTTTTGATAAAGCAAATTCAGCGTCAACCGTGTCAGGATTACATTCATAGGAAGATACAAGCTGTCCGTTGTCTGTCTTGTCGGGATTTTTCGCATAGTCCGTTCGGTCTGCAAGGCATTGAGCCACGGTTTTTCCTTTATTGATGTGCATAGTAATTACTCTTGTTGCTGCCATTCATAATCCTCCTCTCATTCAAAAAAGAAAACGGGCGACATTTCCGCCGCCCAAATTCTATTGTTTTATTCAGTTTGCGGGATTGCTTCAAGAAGAAATTTCCTCGCTCTTGAAAACTTTACAACATCAGCCGCAGGAATATCCAAGTAAATCCTGTCTATCCCGATTTCACCGTTCGGTTTATAGCTCGGATCGATGCTTTGATAAATTCTTGTGTACGCCTCGTCTAAGGCTTCGGTATAATCCTTTCCGATCTGTACATCGGCTATCAAATCGGCGATAAGACTGTAAATAGCTTCATCTTGCACTTCGTAATAATCAGGTCTTAAATACATATCCCGATATTGAATAAGTGCGTTACGGGCGATGTTGGCAATGTCGGCGTATCCGTAACCATTGGTCTGTTCGTTGATTACAGCATCGAAAATCTTTCTGTTTGCTCTTGCCCATGCGGGCTGATACCCCTCACCGTTCTGAACCGCCGTCAGCTCGTCCGATATGAGTTGTTCCGTTATAGCAATACTTTCAACAGTAGCATTGCAGGGAGCAGACTCAATCGGAACTTCTGCGGCAAGCGCCGTCTGTGATAGCGTGAGGACCATAAATAATGTGGTGATGATTTTTGATAGTTTTTTCATAGTAAAAACCTCCGTTTTAAATATATTTTCAACTTTGGACCAAGTTGGTCTAAAGTTCATTTACCTATAAATACGGCTCTGTAGATTAACTCTTGCTCTCTGAATTATGCCTAATATCATTATCGCAAACATCGGTATTCCGTATGGGCTTAAAAGGTATGCAATCACAAGTCCTATAAATCCGTTCATTCCTGCTCCTGTGAACATATACACTATGCTTATTACTGCAATTATTCCGCTTAAGATACCGAGCGCCAAACCTAAAATATATGTTATTAAAGAGCCTATTTTTATTGCAATCCACATAAGAACAATAAGAGGTGCAAATAAGATTTTCATAATCGTTTTCATAGTTTAAACCGCCTTTCCTTTGTTCTTGGGGTGTGTTGATACTATCAGAAATGTTCGGATTGCAGGCAGATTTTTCGTATTTCAAGGCAATTTTCCGCAGGAATACGTGCGTATTTCAAGGGAAATTAACGCAGAAAGGCGGAAAATATGCCCGCAAGACGGGCGTAATTGATAGTGTCAACACACCCTGATTTTACATCACTTTATGTATAGCGACAAGGATGTCAAGTCCTTATCGCTCAAAAACTATATTTTTGACAGTTTCAGATATATCTCTCTAACCATATTTGTAATTTGCGACTGCTTTTCTTTAATGTCGGCTATATCCGAAGCATAAACACTTTTACCCTCATTAAGCCGTTTCGCAATCTGATTGATATTGTTTCCGTTATAACGAAGCAGAGAAGATATTTCTTTCAGCTCCGGCATATTAAGGTTTATAACCATACCGTCAATAGCCATTTTTATCATATATGCGCTGAGATTACCGATTTTGCATTGAGCCTTTTTCTGTAAGATAAGGTCATATTCTTTTTCCGTAACCCTTAAATCAATACGGTGTGTTTTCTGCATATCAGCTCAACTCCCGGTTTTTGGTCTTGCCGGCTGTATCCGTTTTCTGCGGCAGGGGGCGGCTCAGCTTTTCAACAAGGGATGGTTTTTTCAAAGAGAAGGTTTTTGATAAATCAATCTCTTTTCGCACCGTATTCGCAAATAAATCTAAAAGCCCCGGATGCACGGCATCAATTCTAAAAGCCGCATTTCTGTCCATGCCCCAATCGTCAATATCTTTCGGAAACGGAACGCTCTTTGCCCATTCCTTATTTTGTGCCGAAATCCTCCCGTCGTGTTCTTGCTCACGGATTGATACTGCCGTAATAACCGCAATCCGTTCAAGCGAAAATATATCTGTAAGCTCCTTTAACGCATTCTGTGAATTAAGGCTATTGTCAGTATAGGCTCTGCTTATTGCACCCGATATGGCTGCTTTACACGCCATATTTATTTTGTAAGAAGCTCTGTAGGCTTCAAGCTCGTTATGCTCTATGGCATAAGAAACAGTTTTGTCATAGATAGGTATATCCTTCATTTATCGTCCCTCCAATTCATTGTTTTTTGTTTCAACCGTCTTATTATCCGGCAAAGGTATTTGGAGCTTAGCAAGAAGCGACGGTTTTTCGGATTTAGCAATTTGCGGCACTTCGTCACGTTCGTCGGCTGCCGTATCAACAGCTTGTTCCATAGGTGTCCTGTCATCAATATTGAGTTCGGTATTAAGCTCAGCAAGCCGGGCGGATTTTACTTTTAATTCTTCCTCTTGCGGGAAAGGCTTGCCAAGCTCGGCTTTTGCGTTTTCAACCTGAATATACAGAGCATCAAGCCGTTCTTTTACCGTTTCAAGCCTTTTTTCGATATTGTTAAAAGCGTTTTCAATCCTTACGAGGTTTCCTCTCGGATCTTTGCCGAGAGTTACCCTGTGCGTCATCTTTCCTTTGAGAGTTAAAACATATTCTTTACCAAAATCCTCTAAGCTCAGATACATATTAAAGCCCCTGTAACTGCCTATCTCAACGAGATCAAGTCCTTTAACTTCTTTAAAAGCATCTACAAGAGCTGCTCCCGCATTTTCCTTATCGGTTAAATAATCATTCCTGACTGTCATTCCGGCAAAGCCGTCTTGGGGATGAGGATGCTGTTCGAGTGTTTTCATGTCCTCTTTAAATCCCTCAATATATCCTTTGTTTTGTTCTATCTGTTCCGGGAAATGCTTTAGAAGATTATCCTCTAAGCGGTACTGCTGACTTTGATGATTGGCTTTCATCAGCTTCAGCCGTGCCACATCAATATCCAAATCCATCTTTTCCTTAATGCGCTCATCTCCCGCACAAAGAGCCTTTATCTCGGCATAGGAAAGTGCGGTTTCGTCAATATCCTCACAGCTTCTCACAGGTGATTTACTTGTCATTATCTGCGAAATGAATTTCTGCTTATTCTCAATGGTCTGCCAAAGGTAAGCATCGAATGTAGCTTCTGTCACATAGCGGTAAATGTGTACTTCCTCGTTTTTGTTGCCCTGACGGATAATTCTGCCGCTTCGCTGCTCCAAGTCTCCCGGTCGCCAGGGGCAGTCAAGGTCGTGAAGCGCCACAAGTCTGTCCTGAACGTTCATTCCGGCTCCCATCTTAAATGTAGAACCCATAAGCACACGAACCTGTCCGCTTCTCACTTTTGCATAAAGCTCTTTTTTGCGGACTTCGGTATTTGCTTCGTGTATAAAGGCTATTTCCTCACGAGGGATACCACGCCCAACAAGCTTATCACAAATATCGTCATATACTGTGAATTCTTTGGTTTCTTCTGCATCGTTAAGCTGTTCAAGAGCGTGTATTTCGGGGCTGTCTATATTGCCGCTAACTGCTTTTGCCGCTCGTCTTGTGGTCTGAACATTTTTCGGCGTGGATAAGTCACAAAACACAAGCTGAGTTAATTTATCACTTTTTCCATCTTCCCAAATCTTATAAATGTTATCTACGCACATATTGACTTTGCTTTGCGGTTCATCAGGTAGTTCGGGATTGATAATTCGTTGGTCAAGCCCAAGTTTTCTGCCGTCGCTTGTGATTTTGAGCATATTATCGACCGATGCGTCCACTGCACCGGAGTGAACCTTTGCGGCTCTTTCTGACAGCTCTTGCACCATACTTTTTTGTATTTCCGTCGGCTGTGCTACTACATTATGATACACAGCAGTAGGCGTAGGAAGATTAAGCTGATCGCTCGTCTTTATATCCGCTGCTTCCTTAAACAAGTTCATAAGCTCAGGCAGATTAAAGAATTTAGAAAATCTTGTTCTTGCACGATAACCTGTTCCTTCGGGAGCAAGCTCTATTGCCGTTGTGGTTTCACCAAAGGTTGAAGCCCAGCAATCGAAGTGTGTAAGCCCTTTTTTCTGTATGGTATCGTGCTGAAGATACCTCATCATTGTATAAAGCTCCGTCATCGAATTTGATACGGGTGTACCAGTTGCAAAAACCACACCCTTGCTGTCAGTCATTTCATCAATATATCTGCATTTCAGATACATATCCGAGGATTTCTGTGCATCGGAGGTGGATAACTCAGCAACATTTCTCATTTTTGTGTACAGAAAAAGGTTCTTAAACGCGTGCGCCTCGTCCACAAACAGCCTGTCAACACCTAATTGTTCAAAGGTTATAACATCATCTTTTCTGTCGTTGTCCTGCAATTTCTTCAGTCTTGCTTCCAGACCGCGTTTCGTTCGCTCTACACTCTTTATTGTAAATCGTTCGGCGCGGCTGCTTTTAAGCTCCTCAAGCCCCTGTTCAAGCTCCTCAATTTGTTCCTCAATCAAACGCTCCTGCCGTTCCTTTGATACGGGAATACGCTCAAATTGGCTGTGTCCGATAATTACCGCGTCATAATCTCCCGTTGCAATCCTCGCACAGAATTTCTTTCGGTTATGCGGTTCAAAATCCTTTTTGGTTGCGGCAAGTATATTTGCTGACGGGTACAATCTCAAAAACTCCGATGCCCATTGCTCTGTAAGGTGGTTCGGTACTACAAACAATGCTTTCTGACAAAGCCCAAGCCGCTTGCTTTCCATTGCGGCAGCTACCATTTCAAAGGTTTTGCCCGCGCCCACTTCGTGTGCAAGCAAGGTGTTACCGCCGTAAAGGATATGTGCAACGGCGTTTAACTGATGTTCACGGAGCGTTATTTCAGGGTTCATTCCACTGAATGTTATATGACTTCCGTCATACTCACGGGGACGGGTAGAATTAAATAAGGTATTATATCGCTCTACAAGCTCCTGCCTTCTGTTTACATCTCTCCAAATCCAATCCCTGAATTCATCCTTAATTGCCTGCTGCTTCTGCTGTGCAAGCGTGGTTTCCTTGCTGTTGAGCACTCTGCGTTCAGTGCCGTCAGCATCAGTTTTGGTGTCATAGATACGAACATCGCGAAGATTTAATGTTTCTTCAAGTATCTTAAAAGCATTGGCTCGCTCCGTTCCGTAGGTCATATACACATTAACATCGTTATGACTTGCCATATTTTTATTGGTTATGTTCCATTCTGCGGTGTAGGGAGAGTAGTTGACCTCAATACTTCTTTGTAAATAGTACGGCATATCAAAGGTTTCCCACATAAATTCCTTGATATATTCCTTGTCAATCCAAGTAGCTCCGAGTCTGACTTCAATCTCTGAAGCGTCAAGGTCTTTTGGTTGAGCCGATTTAAGGGCTTCGACATTTATATTGTAATCGTCGGGGTAAACTTCCGCGCTTCGCTTTGCAAGCTCCAATTTCTCACGCACATTTCCCGAAAGATATTCATCGGCTGTCAGGTACTTGCTCCGTCCGTCATTCTCACTGATGTGTTCGGGATTAAGAAATATAACGCCTTTTAATTCGGAGAAAAGTTCTTGCTCCGCCTTGCCTGTGAGAGAAGACATAAACTCCATATCAATCTTTGCTTTTTCGCCGATTGATATAGCGAGTGCTTCGGACGCTGTGTCAACAGAGGTAACTACCTTATGCGGTTTTATCGTGCGTTTTGTAAACATATCAGCCTTTGTCGCGTGTTGTTTGTCCTCATCCACATTTTCAAGAGAGCAGAGGAGATAATAGGAGCTGTCGTAGGAAAAAGCAAGTGAATTTGCCCGGCTGTTTATGATGCCGTACTTTGCGACATAGTTATCGTATAAGGTATTGAGCCTGCCCTGTGTTTCTTTTATTGCGCTGCCCGGCATATCTGCGTCCATCTGCTTCTCAATAAGCTCGTTTACGCAGTCCCGAAGCTCTATCATACCCTTAATTCTCTGCAAAGCCGTTGTGTTCACATCGGGCTTTACCATTACGGAGTTGCGTCTGTAATACACCTCGCCGTCAACAAGGGTATATGAGTAGTTCTTTACGTTCGGATCGGCGGGGAGCGTGTCTGTTGTCTGTTCATCGCCTATATCATCACCGATTTCAGCTTCTTTGTACATTCCTCCGATTTTCGTTATGGCTTCCTTTAGCTGCTCGGAAAGGTCTGTACCCTCATAGGGAACGACGGTAAAATCCTGTCTGCCGTATTGTGTACTCTCCGAAGTCTGCCGTCCGAGAACCATATCAGGGTGGTCGATGAAGTAGCTGTTGATTGCATATCCGTCTGCATTTTGACCGAGATGTACCCAGGACGCATGGTCGAGCAGTGAAGCGTTAGCGGAACGACCAGACCAATCCGGTTCTATCTCAATCGGGCTGTCCCGCTTCTGCAAGAAGATAATATCTGACACAACCTCTGTTCCGGCATTAGCCTTGAACGCCGTGTTGGGGAGTCTTATTGCTCCCAAAAGCTCCGCTCTTTTTGCAAAATACTGTCTTGCTTCGGGTGATTGTTTATCTAAGGTGTATCTACTTGTTACAAAGGCAATAACGCCGCCGGGACGCACTTGGTCTATCGCCTTTGCTATAAAGTAATCGTGTATGGGGAAACCGAGCTTGTTATATGCCTTATCGCTTACCTGATACTGTCCGAAAGGCACGTTTCCGACAGCCAAATCATAAAAATCCCGTCTGTCCGTGGTTTCAAAGCCCGCTACGGTAATATCCGCTTTCGGGTAGAGCTGCTTTGCAATTTTACCCGTTATGTTGTCAAGCTCCACACCGTACAGATTACTGCCCGACATACTCTCCGGCAACAAACCGAAAAAATTGCCCACGCCCATTGACGGCTCCAATATGTTGCCTTTGGTAAAGCCCATATTTTCTATCGCTTCGTAAACCGCTCTGATTACGGTAGGCGAGGTATAGTGGGCGTTTAATACCGAAGCCTTTGCCGCCTTGTACTCATCGGGAGACAGCGCGGTATACAGCTCTTGAAATTCGTCCGCCCACGCTTCTTTACTCTCGTCAAAGGCATCGGGCAGACTGCCCCAGCCGACATACTTTGAAAGTATTTCCTGTTCTTCCTCGGTCGCCTGCCGTCCGTCAAATTCAAGCTCCTTTAACAGATTTATCGCGTTCATATTTGCGCGGAATTTCGCTTTTGCGCCGCCCTCGCCGAGATGTTCATCGGTTATGCGGAAGTTGCCGACTTCGGGTGAGGGAGCGTCTGCCGGAATACGTTCAATCACTATATCATAGGGGAGATTATTTTCCTCCGCAGGATATACGGCTACAGTTTCTGCGGCAACAGGCTCGTTACTGTGTTCCTGTAAGTCCATAACACGTTTTAGCCATTCAAGGCTTTCGCTTCTGAATATAGGAAAACCCGTACCGTTTTGAAAGGTTATATCTTTCAGTTCGACAGTATGAAACAAGTCATTGATATGCTCCACAACAAATCTGCGGTCATCAACTTCAATTTCTCTGCCGATAAATCGGGAATAATCCTCTGCTTCGGGGACAGGTTCTTGCTCGTTTACAGCGTCAGACACTTCTGTAACAGGTTCTTGTTCCGGAGAAGTTTCAGGGATTGCAGAAACAGTCTCTTGCTCCGGCGTAGCTTCGAGGGCTTCGCTTTGCTGTGTCCGTTCCTCTATAATCCTGTTGTAGAGGTCGGCTTCCTCCTCGGAAATATCCTCGCCGTAATCCCTTGTCATATCAATCGCCTGAACAAAGTCCTCCTTGTCCTCGTCGGTCATTTCCTCAAATTTCAAGGGTTCATCTTCGATTGTACGGTCATCATCGGTGAGAAAAGTGTCCTCGGCTATCATTTGTATAAGAGTCCGCTGCACCGTTGTCCACGGCAGTTTGCTTTCTTCGGGGGTTCCGGCACGGGCAACAAGCAGATTGTTATTCTCCGAGCCGCCGTATTCATTTGCAAGCCACGTCGATGCGCCGCGTTCTCTGCCGTGCTGTACCATATATTCGTTTACCCGCCGCTTGCTCTCGGTGTTTCCATTCCACGCACGAATGGCATTTTCAATATCATCTTGAGAAAGAGGACGCAGCAATTCGTGAAGCTGTGTATATGTTTCGTCTATAACCTCCTGATGCAGACGGTGACGAAACTCCGGCACATCCGAATACTGTCGGATAAGCTCTATGTTGCCTGAATTGAGAATAGCACGGCGTATAGCGGCATTGCCCTCCACCACGGCATTTTCGTGGTCGGAGTGTCCACAAGCATTGCGGTAAGCCACATCATCTGTAATGGCGGCGGTTATTATCGGTTTATACTGCGCAAGTGATTTTTCAACAGCCGTCTGCGCCTGTTCTGCTTCATCATCTCTGAACACCCTTGTGCCGTCTGCACCGTGTTCCGCTTCTTGTTCGTCGATAGCATGTTCCGCTTCACGGTCAACAGACAGCAGTGTATAAACGCCGCGCTTTTCGGTCTTAGCGTCTATTGCTGAAATCGTTACATCATACTTGTCGCGAAGCTTCTCAACATTATCTTCGAGCATAAATGACGGGAAACCACACATATCAACCCTGCCTACATTTTCAACCGTTCTGCCTGTAAGCTGTATATCCAAAATATTGCCTGCGGCTTTTGCGTCCTCGCCGAACATTTCAAAGAAATCTCCCACTTGAAACAGTACCATATCGGACGGATGTGCTTCTTTAACGGCGTTGTATTCGCCGTACAGACCGTCAAACTGTTTTCTTCTTTTCGCAGCTTCATATTGCCGCTTTGCTTCGGGCGTAAAATATCTGTCTGCACGAATAAGCTCCGTAATCCTCTTTGCGACATTATTCCAACTCATCTGTATTTCGGTACAGTCGCCTTTTCTGAAACTGATACCCTTGCCGCTGTAATCTTCAAAGCTGCCATCCGAATCCGACAGCGCGTGAGAATGACCGCCGATACCGTATTCCTCTTTGAGAAACTTTATCTTTTCCTGCTGCGTGTGATTTTCGGTAAAGAAATCATATATCCTTCCGCGACCACCCGCAACGTTACCGCCACCGCGAAGACTTTCATTGATTTCATCGTCTGTGATAAACGACACCACCTCCGGCATTTCCTCGTTTGGCATAAGATACACCGTTCGCGGCAAATCAAGCTCCCTAACGCGTTCAAGTAATTCTTTCGGTTTATGAAATTTAAATCGGATAAGACTTTTATCGTTTTCATAATCGTTTATGAGAGAGGCAAGCTCTGTTGCAATTGCCTCTCTGAAGCTGTTATCCTGTAATTTATCCGCAATATCATCTCTTTCTTCGGGGAAACCTAAAAACTTCTCCCTGTGTAAGGGTGAAAGATAGCCGTATTCTCTTGCTTCATCGCTTAAATCGTGGTACAAATTCCACAGCTTTTCTGCAATCTGCCGTTGTTCAAAGTCCGGCGCTTCCGTAAGCTCTACATTGGTCGCAAACGCACCGTTATCGAGCATATCCGTAATTTTATCAGCTATTTCCTCCCACGAATACACCTGTGCATTCTCGGAAAATCTCGCCGTAGCCCCTCGGTTTATGTGAATACCGTCCTCGGCGTACCAAGCGGAAAAATCGTCAATCTCTCCTTTAATACCGTACCCGCCGTGGTAAATTTCTTTTAAGAACTCTATATTGCTTTCCAAGCCCTTGTTTTTGCTGAACTCCGCAATAATTCTCATGCGAGCGTTGTTCGTATTTGAGCCTGTACGGAGCAGATTTTCAAGGTCTGTTTCGGATATAGAAAAAGCGAAGGGCAATTCGTCCTCCGCTTCATCAATTATTTTAATTTGTTCGTCCTCGGTTGGGAAAAGACTTAATTGTACACCAGCTCCGTAAGTACGATTTCTTCCACCTGCGCCCGGCAAGCGTTCATCAAGCCCACCCATTTCAGTTGGTCGGTTTTCTTCAATTCCTCTGTCACTCCAGCCGTTTTCATCAGCTCCGGCATCATCAGCTCTATCCGCTCCCGTGCCGTCTTGTCGATTTCGTTCAGGTTCTGTATCAGCTCCCCGTGGAGTATCAGCCTGTTCCAAAGCCCCTGCTTGTGCTGTTTCAGATAGTCCTCGCGCATCTCCCCGTACTTGCCGTAGGTCGCTTCCGTTTCGGGATAAGTCAGGTTCGGAAGATAATAGTCTCCGTTCTTCGTGTAAGTCAGTTCTGTCATAATTCTCAGTCCTTTCCGCGAGCTTTGCCCGCTCATAATTTTTGATTGTGATTTCTATACTTCTTAATATCTGTTGGTTAATTTCACTTGTAGCCGTTCCAAGCTCCGAAATGGTATCCACCGTATTGAAGTCGAAAATACTCAGAAAATCCTCGTGTTCAAAATATTCGCTGGGATCAGCTCCGCACCTTGATAATACGGCGTAGGTTGCGCTTACGCTTACGGCATCGATGAATTTAACCTTGATATTGTAACCATCATACCCCTCCAAGAAAGAATTTGCAACGATGTCAATAATATTTCTGCGATTATCCCGCCAATATTCCTGCGCGGACTTTTTTACCGCGTCGTTTACCATATTAAACAAGAGCTTTCCGTCCAAGCCGTATTTTTCCGAAAACATTTCTTGCAAAGCGCCGTCGTATTCCGGCGAATACTCCCACAGCTTAAACGGTCGGCTCTTTTCCCGCGCACCCGTGTCCGAAACGTCAAAAACATATCTCGCGCCTTTTGCGTTTGCTACCATAATGCCCTTTGAGCCGCGCTTGATATACCGTCCCATACGCTTGTTCCAAACGTCGTATTCGGCACAGGCAACAGCGTCGGGACGCTGTGAGTAAATCATAAGCTGTTCGTGGTAGGGGTATTTGTAAAGCCGCGCGGCAGTCGTCAAAAACGCCGTCCAGTTCTGCGAGCTTCGTGTGAGAGACAGAGCCGTTTCATCGGCACGCTGTATAAAGTCCTGATAATTAGCCATAGAAATTTCTCCTTTCTGTAAATTTTGTTGTGATTATTAAGCTGTTGATTTTCACCTCCGCAAATAAAAAAGGAGCAACCATTGTAATGATTCCTCCAGTTTAGATATTTTTCTGTTTTTAGGTTAATGATTATATGAGTTGTTTATCGCAACAAATGTTAATTGTTGGATAATTCAATTTTAACGCTTAAAAATTGTTTCAAAGCATTATGCTGTTTATGGTTTTTTTATTTCTCTTCCATAATCTTCTTTGCTTCATTAATTTCAAAATTTCTCAAGCTGTTTTGAGCTTTAGAATAATTCTCGAACCTTTCTGTATTAATAGGATCAATTAGATTATATATTCTTTTCAACGCATCTTCTAATATCTCAGAATTGGAACCGCGCTCTAATGAAGCATTGTATAAAGAGATGTTTGCTCTTAATGCTCCTAATAATTTTGCCATATCTTGATGTAAAGCAATAGTTCCTACCATATCATTTACATTGTTATCAATATATGGATAACCTCCTTTAATGCGAATTTCTTTGTTCTTTGGACTTACAATATTATTGAGATAATGTAATTCATTTAGTAAACGATCATAAAATAGTATTTCTTTTATAAGATTTTGATAAAATCTATTCGTCTCTGCTTGCAATTTGTCATTAGCTTTTGCTAAATTAGCGTTCCTCTGTTCTTTGTGTAATTGCTCTATCTTTTCAGCATATTCTTTTTGAGATTGTTCCATCCGTACAGAAAATTCTTTTCTGGATTGCTCGAATTGCCTTTCCGCAATTTCTTTATTTTTTTTGCTATAATTATTTGAAATATACCTGTTAATATTGCCACAATAACCGCACTCCCAAATCCTATCAGTGCACTAATGATGTTTTGAATTTGTACTATATTTTCCACTTGTTACCCACCTGACTCTTTATTTAAAATAGAATTTATATACTGACAAAATTCAATTCACACATACTCATTACCCAATCATATTAATCTTTTTCTTTTTCCACTCACTCTTATTACAGCGCATAACCCCTCCATATTTTCATTTTGACTGCCGTACAAATTCGGAAAATATCTTTTTGCTATCTGCGTCGGATATATGAGAAAACTCCGGATGCCATTGAACGCCCCATACAAATTTTTTATCCGGCATATATACGGCTTCTGTAATGGTATCAGCCGCTTTTGCCATAGGCAAGAGCTTATCAGACAAAGCCTTAACGGACTGATGATGATAGCTGTTGACAGCCAAGACATCTTTTCCGAGAAGATGGTGAAGCGGCGTATTCTCAATGATTGTAACATCGTGTATAGGCTTATCATACGGCGGCTTTTGGTGATGTTCAAGCGGAGAATTTGTCTGGGCTTTCAAATCCTGATACAACGTGCCGCCCAAAACGGCATTGAGAAGCTGTATGCCACGGCATATTCCCAATACTGGCTTGTTAAGCTCAATCGCCCGCATTAAAAGCAACTTTTCCATCTTGTCGCGTTCGGGTGAACATTTACCGAACTGCGGTATGGGCATTTCACCGTATAATAACGGAGAAACGTCCTGCCCGCCCGTAAAAAGGAAACCGTCGCATATATCCGCTGTTTGTTTTATTATGTTTATATCGTCGGTAAGCGGCAGCATCACAGGCGTTCCGCCCGCTTCAATAATACCTTGCATATAACCCGGCACAAGCCAATAGCTGTCTTTTTCATAATCTATCAGCGGCGTTACGCCTATAATAGGTCTGTTCATCAATTCTTTTTCTTTCGCTTTTTTATACCTGTTTTCAAATTTTGTTTTCTTGCTGTAATAGTGTTTGTCAAGTTCACCGTCCGGCAGCCAAATATTTGCCGCTTCAATCTTTTCCGTCACATTAAACAGAATTTCCGCGTCGCGCCGAGTATCTGGCGGCATATCTTTTTCCGCATACGCCGCACAGTATTCCTCATACAGCCAAGCCGCAATTTTATCTTTCTGCGTCTGCTTCAAATTTGAAAAACGCTTGTTCATTTGTAAAAGCTGACCGTCAACTTTTATATGTGTTTTTTGTTTCTTGCCCATATTACTAATCCTACCTCATAAAGCTGCACAAAAACTTACTGCTAAAAATTTTTCCAACAAACCTCTTTCATAAAAGACCTGATATTTTCACTGTCTTTATCCTCATAGAAATCAACCAGCATCTTTTTAAATTCCGGAACATTATCTGCGGGTATAACCAAAAACCCCTGTCCCTTTGATATGAGAAAGTGATTCGCAAATATAACCGATGCACGCTTGTTTCCATCAATAAAAATTTGAGTTTTCATGCAATACAGGCATAGCTCAATTGCAATATCTATCACATTTTTTCGCTCTGTATTATGTTTTTTATACTATCTATAACATCAATTTCTATTGGAAGCGGAGGAACATACGAGCTGCCTCCTATAGTAACGGGTACGCCGCGGATTCTGCCGCCGTCATAGAAGAAGCCTTCGTTGACGATTCTTGCAATATGACACAGCAAATGATAATCGGTATTGCAAAGTATTACATCTTTATCCAAGATAAATTCCCACGCGTGTTTCAAATTCAAAATCTTTTGAACGTCATTTGCCGTCATTCCATTGACTGTCCCGTTTTCGATTATATCCTCGGTCTGCGGGAAAGAAGTTGCAACGCCTTCAAGTATAGCCTGATCGTATATACTTGTTTTCATGTTTGCCCTTGCAAAATCCAAATTCTGCATAACCCTGTCGGACATATCATCGCCTGTGTACCCCAGATTGGTTAATTTCTTATCTATTGCACGCAGCTGTTTGTTCAATACTTTTTCTTCTTTCGAGTTTCGCAACAAAAGCTGATACAATTCATCACTGTATTCTCCGACATAATTTGAAGTCAGTCTGCCTGCAATACGCTTACGCGTATACAGATATTTCTTATCGTTTATTTCTTTTATTTCGGGCGAACCGCTGTACGGCATCAGTTTTATTCGCGCTTGAATATCCGCTTTTTGCTGCAACAGCTCAAATATTTCGTTATTCATAACCACAACCGTCTCCTTTATTGTTTTAGGGAACTTTTCTTTTATGATTATATCAAAAAGTTCCCTATATGTCAAGCGGCATTAAATTAATTTATAGCTTATGTCGTTAATAAACAGGCTATTCATAGAAACTCA
>JAUNPN010000183.1 GCA_030536655.1 bacterium
TCCAACCATGTAGCTATCTGCTTTCTTTATGCGACTGAGTTTCCGTGGTTACTCACTTATCTTCATTTGTAAGTCCTCTGATAAATTCTGCCGATAAGCCATCTCTGTCAACCGGAACGTCTGAATATGTATATTCAATACATTCCTTCTCGATTTCCTCAACAGTGAAGTCCTTGAATTCCTTCACATAATCCTTTAATATATGTGCAAGAATCGCCTTACTCATCAAAACGCGTTTAGCCGGGCCGTCATTTCCGGGATTATCCGATACCGCCGCTACCCTTTTGGCGGTCTCTGTATATTCGTTCATTCCTATCCCACCTTCTATTATATTATACCACAGGCAATACCGTAAAATCAAGTACTTCTAAATGATTTTTTGCTATGTTTCCTGAAAAAAAAGCAGCCTTATGCCTTATAAAAAGCACAAAGCTGCTCCAATCACGATATTCTGTTTCTTCCTTAGAATTTACACAGCATTTTTACATAGTCAACTTAATCTCTTTGATAATATCCACTGTTTTTCTTGATGCATATCCTGCCGCTTCAAGAGCCTTATCAGCAAGTTCCGCTCCGCCGGAAAGCGTAAATATATTCTCAGTTATAAACATATCACATTTAATTACCGGTCTTTCATATTGTTTTTTCATATACCATTCTCCTCAAACACTATTTTTTTGAATGCTGCCGTTATCTCCTGCTCACCATCAAGCTCCTCTCTTGCTATCTCGTCAGCATTGCTGAAATTATACAATACAATACCGCATTGTACAGTTCCGTTTATATAATCAGCCACTTTCTTTTCTATAATGCGTTCTTCGCCGTCAACCTCAACAGTAATTTTCCATGTAGGATTTAAAATGCTCATTTTACTATCAACATAATATGCCTTCGCATCATTATGTATGCGTTGTTCAGTTACCCCGTCTACCTCCATCTCATATACCTCCGCTTTGCTAAAATACAGCTGTCTGTCCGGATAATCTTGCAGAAAATAACCACTTCCGCTTATTTTTTCCCAGTCCTCCTTTGAGCCGTTGTAATAGCCCTTCATATTGCTTCCTGCCCCTCTAAATGCATCATAAGATATTGACCTCAGCGTACTCGGAAAATATATATTCCTCAAAGCTTCACACTTTTCGAAAGTTTGATACGATACAGATGTTATTCCTTCCGGAAGCGTTATTTCAGTTAATGATTGACAAAAACTAAACGCACTCCCCCATATCGAGGTTAAATTTGTCGGTATAGTAACAGAACTTAATGAACTACAGCTTCTAAAACAAGCAGTTCTAAGAGATTGTACTGAATCCGGAAGCTCAACATGGATAAGAGATGAACACTCACCAAATGCAGCCTCATCTATGATTGTAATACCCTCCGGAATACTGACAGTTTGAAGATTTGTCATACCCGTAAAACTATGGCTTCCTATTGTTGTTATTCCCGGCTCTATTACAACGTTAGTAACTTCTTCAACATACTCTTCCCACGGACGGTTTAACTTAGAATGCGAATACGAAAATCCCGTCATTTCTCCCTTACCGCTTATCAAAAGCGTTCCCCCATCATCAAACGACCATACCGCATTTGTACCACAGTTGCCGCTATCAATGACCTCTGCCATAGCAACAGAAGAAAATGCGATCATTGCCGCAGCAACAGCAGCTGCCCCTAATGTGAATAATTTTAGTTTCATAAAACTCCTCCTTAAGATTAAATTCTCAACTATTATATCACAATATGAGGTGAATGTCAATATCTCGTTTCGAGATATTATATAATATTTTTAGTTTTTATAAAGGAGCTTTTATATATGAGATTAAGAGATTTACGTGAGGATTCCGACTTAACACAGAAACAAATTGCAGAAATATTAAACGTCAAGCAAAACACCTATTCGCAGTATGAAACAGGTCAACGTCAAATACCGATTGAAGCGTTAATCAAGCTTGCCAAATTCTACAAAACCTCAACCGATTATCTGCTCGGACTGACCAACATAAGAAAACCGTATCCGCGAGCAAAAAACACTTGACTAATTCTCCAAAAAAACGTATAATATATAATAGAGAATATATACCAATCTGAAAGGAAGATACAAATGGACAAGAAAGAATTTGCATTGGCACAGCATGAGAAATGGCAGGGTAAGATTGAGGTTGTTTCGCGTGCAAGCGTAACAAACCGCGAGGAGCTTTCGGTTGCATACACACCGGGAGTAGCTGAGCCGTGTATTGAAATTTCAAAGGACGTTGACCTATCATATAAATACACAAGACGCTCAAACCTCGTTGCGGTTATAACAGACGGCACAGCGGTTCTCGGACTCGGCGACATCGGTCCGGAGGCAGGAATGCCTGTTATGGAGGGCAAATGCGCGCTCTTCAAGACCTTTGCAGACGTTGACGCATTCCCGTTATGCGTTCGTTCAAAGGACGTTGACGAAATCGTAAACTGCGTAAAGCTTATCGCAGGCAGCTTCGGCGGCATCAATTTGGAGGACATCAGCGCACCGAGGTGTATTGAAATTGAGCGCAGATTAAAGGAAGAATGCGACATACCGGTATTCCACGACGACCAGCACGGCACAGCCGTTGTAGTACTCGCTTCGGTGCTTAACGCATTAAAGGTTGTCGGCAAGGACATAACCGAAATCAAAGCTGTAGTAAACGGAGCAGGCTCAGCGGGAATGGCAATCACAAGACTTCTCGTTTCAAGAGGCCTGAAAAACGTAATTATGTGCGACAAATACGGCTCACTCTACCGCGGAAATCCGAACATGAATTCGGAGCAGGCAAAGCTTGCCGAGCTGACAAACCCTGACAACCTTGACTGTCAGTTAAAGGACGCAGTAAAGGGTGCAGACCTCTTTATCGGCGTATCGGCGCCCGGAATACTTACAGAAGAAATGGCTGCTTCAATGGCAGAGAACCCGATTGTATTCGCAATGGCAAACCCCGTTCCGGAGATTATGCCGGACAAAGCAAAGGCAGCCGGAGTAAAGGTTATCGGCACAGGCCGTTCAGACTTCCCGAACCAGATAAACAATGTACTCGCATTCCCGGGCATTTTCAGAGGCGCTCTCGACGTAAGAGCGAGCGACATCAACGATGAAATGAAGATTGCCGCAGCTGAGGCTATCGCCTCGATTATTACCGAGGACGAGCTGAGCGAGGAATACATCATCCCTGACGCATTTGACAAGAGAGTATGCGAATACGTTGCAAAGGCAGTTGCGGACGCGGCACGCAGAACGGGCACAGCAAGAATCTAATTATATAAAGAGGAGAATCAGCATATGCCAAACTCAAGGCAGGAAAAAATACGTAATTTCAGCATAATAGCGCATATAGACCACGGCAAAAGCACGCTTGCCGACAGACTTATCGAGCTTACCGGCGAGGTTCATGAACGCGACATGGAGGAACAGCTCCTTGACAATATGGATCTGGAGCGTGAGCGCGGCATTACCATAAAGGCTCATGCGGTAAAGCTTCGTTATAAGCGTGAAAACGGCGATATATATACCCTGAACCTTATCGACACTCCGGGACACGTGGACTTTAACTATGAGGTTTCGCGCAGTCTTGCCGCCTGTGAAGGCGCAATCCTGATTGTTGACGCGTCACAGGGCATTGAAGCGCAGACGCTTGCAAATACCTATCTTGCTGTTGACCACAACCTTGAGGTTGTTCCGGTTATCAACAAGATTGACCTCCCGTCGGCAAACCCGGAAATGGTCATCCAGGAAATTGAGGACGTTATCGGAATACCGGCGGAGGACGCGCCGCAGGTAAGCGCGAAAACAGGTCTTAACATCGCCGACGTGCTTGAGGAAATAGTCGAAAAAATTCCGGCTCCGGACGGCGATGAAAATGCGCCCCTCAGAGCGCTTATATTCGACTCCTACTATGACAGCTATAAGGGAGTAATCGTTTATGTACGTCTTAAGGAGGGATCCTTAAAGCCGGGACAGCGCATCCGTTTCATGGCGACAGGAGCGGAATTTGACGTTGTGGAAGTCGGCGAAATGCACCCTACCGGACTTATTCCGACAAAGAAGCTTGCGGCGGGCGATGTAGGCTACATCGCCGCGTCCATCAAGAATATTCAGGATACCCGCGTGGGTGATACAGTAACAACTACCGCTAATCCGGCATCAGAGCCGCTTCCGGGCTACAAAAAGGTAAATCCGATGGTATACTGCGGAATTTACCCGGCGGACGGCGCTCAGTACGAGGATTTAAAGGAGGCTCTGCAAAAGCTTCAGCTTAATGACGCGGCGCTCATGTTTGAGCCGGAAACCTCCGTTGCCTTAGGCTTCGGATTCCGCTGCGGATTCCTTGGGCTTCTGCACATGGAAATCATTCAGGAGCGCCTTGAAAGAGAATACAATCTTGACCTTGTAACAACGGCTCCGAGCGTAATTTATAAGATATACAAAACCAACGGCGAAATGGTATGGTGCGACAATCCTTCAAATCTTCCCGACCCGGCGGAAATCGAGCATATGGAGGAGCCTATGGTAAAGGCGACAATCATGGTTCCGAAGGACTACGTCGGAAACGTAATGGAGCTTTGTCAGGAGAGGCGCGGCATTTACAAGGACATGACTTACATGGACGAAACAAGAGCCGAAATATTCTACGAGCTGCCGCTCAACGAAATCATTTACGATTTCTTTGACGCGCTCAAATCCCGTACCAAGGGTTACGCTTCATTTGACTATGAGCTTTGCGGCTACACGCCGAGCAAGCTTGTAAAGCTTGACATTCTTTTAAACGGAGAAATGGTTGACGCGCTTTCGTTCATCGTGTTCAAGGACAACGCGTATGCGAGAGGCAGACGTATGGCGGAGAAGCTCAAGGAGGCAATTCCGCGCCAGCTGTTTGAGGTTCCTATCCAGGCTGCAATCGGCAGCAAGATTATAGCGCGCGAAACGGTAAAGGCAATGCGCAAGGATGTTCTTGCCAAGTGCTACGGCGGTGATATTACGCGTAAGAAAAAGCTGCTTGAAAAGCAGAAGGAAGGCAAGAAGCGTATGCGCCAGGTAGGAAGCGTTGAGGTTCCGCAGGAGGCGTTTATGTCGGTATTGAAATTGGATTAAAGGAGGACTAGTATTATGTTAGATAAACAGGATTTGCAGGCTATAGCGGATTTGCTTGATAATAAGCTTGAAGAAAAACTTGAACCTATCCGAACAGACATCAAAAACTTAAAGGAGGATGTTGCTGAA
>JAUNPN010000184.1 GCA_030536655.1 bacterium
TCGATCTTTTTATATAATCTGACGAAAAATCTGACAGTGTTCACTGCGTACTATATTTAATCAGTGCTTCCTTAAAATATTACAAATTAGTAAATTTTTTTATAAATATTGCTTTTTCAAACAATATTATGGTATAATAATATCATGAGCACGATTGGAGAGTTTATAAATATTTGATAATAACGGCAGAAAGGCGGTATGTGCTTATGAAATGCAAAAGATGCGGCAAAGTGATAAATAAGGATGCAAAATTCTGTGAGAACTGCGGGGCGCCTATACAAAGTGAGAATACGGCAAAAGCGGATAAAACGAACGAAGCTGAACCGAAACGCAATAACACGCTTGTAGTAGTGCTGCTGAGTATACTTATAGGAATAATGATTTTTGTTGCCGCTGCTGTCGGAGCATATATGTTTATGGGCAATGAATCAAGTGTGCTGAAGGATTCGTATGACAAACGCGATAAGGCTGCGGCGGAAGTGACGGCGGCTCCCGCAACGGCTGAACCGGTCAGCACCGCAAAGCCGGATAATACTCCAAAGCCGACTGTAAAGCCTGCGTCAAAGGAAACAGAAAGCGATGGACACATTGCCGAGCCGACATATAAGGTATATTCGGATACAGAAATGGGTTTTTCATGCGCGTATCCCACGCATTTTGAGAAATATAATGACAATACAAGAGAGGGACGATACACTCTGCAAACATCGGATAAAAGTGTTTCGCTGAGAATATGCGCCGAAAATAATGACGCCGATATAACTCTGGCGCAGTCAATGTCGATGTTTAAGACAAAAAATCCGGGCGATATAGAGTATTCTAAAACCGGAAATACTTATTATGCGATAAGGATAAATGACAACGGAATTTGCCGTTACCGCTATTTGGTAAGCAAAAATGAAAAGCTGTATTGGTTTGACTTTAATTATCCCGAGGAGTACAGGGATATTTATGAGGGATATATTGACCATATCTACAGAAGCTTTACTGTAAGATAAATAAAAGGGGTGTAAAAAAATTGCCCTTGAACGATCCGGGCAATTTTTTTACACCCCGTATGCCTTATTTCGGGTTGTTTACTTATTTCACCAACACTTCATCAAGCGTTCGTTTCGGAACCATTACGTTTCCGCTGCCGTCAAAATAGTATTTTACGCTGTCCTCTATATCAAAGGGTTTTCCGGTTTGCGCGGCGTAGCCGACTGCCAGCAGATAGGTTACATCAAGCTTGCTGTCGAGCTTCAGGAGCTTTTTAATCTCATCGCGCTGTAAGGCTCCGAGCCATGCGCTTGAAAGTCCAAGCTCCTGCGCCTCTAAAATCATGCTCATAACTGCGGCTCCGCTGTCGCATTCGGTGTTTGCCGTCGGTTTTAATGAGGTATCGTTGAGTACGGCAATGTAAGCGGAGGGACGCTCATTCTCGGCAGGCTCCCAGTCAAGGTAGCCCGCCCATTTTGTAAGAGGATACAGATTTTTTAGAATATCTCTGTCTGTTATAATCATAAACTTCAGCGGCTGTAGGTTCGCTCCGTATGGAGCAAGACGGGCACAGTCAACAAGCTTCAGCAGATCCTCCTGCTTAACCGGCTCCTGTGTGAATTTTCTTATCGTGCGGCGGGATTGTATTGCGTCATATACATTCATCTGAGTTTTCTCCTTTCGGCTGTGTCTGTTCGGCGGCAGTTGCGTTCTCCGCACTGTTATTTTCTTCGGCGGACTCTCTCTCCCTGCGTACCGTATTTAATATATCCATAAATTCCTCACCGGTAATGGTTTCCTTTTCAATGAGAAATTCTGAAATTCTGTCAAGCGCATCGCGGTTTTCCTTAAGCAGCGCTTCCGCCTTGTCGTGGCTTTGCTTGAGGATGGAAATGACCTCGCGGTCAATTTCGGTTTTTGTTTCCTCGGAGCAGTTTGAAACGTTCCTTCCGTCAAGATATTTATTTTGCACGCTTTCAAGTCCCGCCATGCCGAAACGCTCCGACATTCCGTATTGGGTTATCATATTTCTTGCCAGAGCAGTCGCGCGCTCAATATCGTTTGAAGCGCCCGTGGTGCTGATATTAAATACAACCTCCTCGGCGCAGCGTCCCGCAAGGAATACAACGAGCTGGTCAAGGATTTCGTCCTTTGTCATGAGATAACGTTCTTCGTCCTCCGGCATTTGCAGCGTATAGCCGAGCGCGCCCATTGTTCTCGGAACGATTGTAATCTTTTGAACGGGCTGAGTGTTTTTTTGCAGCGCAGCCGCAAGCGCGTGACCTACTTCATGGAACGCGACAATTCTCTTTTCCTTCGGCGAAAGAATTCGGTCCTTCTTTTCCTTGCCGGCGATAATGACCTCTACAGCCTCCATTAAGTCGGATTGCAGAACTCTCTGTCTGCCGTGTCTTACGGCGCTTAATGCCGCTTCGTTTACCATGTTGGCAAGATCCGCTCCGACTGCTCCGCTTGTGGCAAGCGCCATTGCGTGAAGGTCAATGGACGGGTCGGTTTTGACGTTTTTAATATGAACCTTCAAAATATCCTCCCTGCCCTTAAGATCCGGCTTTTCAACGATAATTCGCCTGTCAAAGCGTCCCGGTCTTAATAAGGCTTTGTCGAGGATTTCCGGTCTGTTTGTCGCCGCAAGGATTACAAGCCCCTTTGTCGCGTCAAAGCCGTCCATCTCGGATAAAAGCTGGTTAAGCGTCTGCTCGCGTTCATCGTTTGAATTAAACTGGTTATCGCGTGATTTTCCGATTGCATCGATCTCGTCGATAAAGATAATGCATGGCGCCTTCTGGCTTGCCTGCTTAAAGAGGTCACGTACTCTTGACGCGCCGACACCGACAAACATTTCAACGAATTCCGAGCCGGAAAGCGAGAAGAAGGGTACGTTTGCCTCACCGGCGACTGCCTTCGCAAGCAAAGTCTTTCCCGTTCCCGGAGGTCCCACAAGAAGCGCGCCCTTAGGCTGCTTTGCGCCGATTGCGGTGTATTTGCCCGGATGATGGAGGAAATCGACTATTTCGTCAAGCGATTCCTTGGCTTCCTCCTGACCGGCAACGTCCGCGAAGGTAACGCCTGTCTTATTTTCAATGTTGTACATCTTTGCGTTGGACTGACCGATTCCCATTATTCCGCCGCCGCCCATTTTCTTGCCCAGGCTTCTTGAAATGAGCATAAACAGCAGTACCATAACAATAACGAGAAGAATTGCCGTTATGAAAAAGCTCATTAGCGGACTGTTATATGCAATGGGGGTGGAGTACTTCACTCCATGCTCGTCAAGCATGGGCAAAAGCCGCTCATCGCGGATATATCCGGTATAGTAAATTTTCCTCGCGTCAAGCTCCGCCTGCTTGGAAACCTGTTCAAGCTCTACTCCGAGCATTCCCGAAAGGCGGTCAAGCGCCTGCTTGGTATCGTCAAGCTGCTTGTTTTCCTGAGATTTTTCATATATTGTATAGCGTTCGGATTGAATGATAACTTCATCAAC
Source organism: bacterium (assembly GCA_030536655.1). Lineage (GTDB taxonomy): Bacteria > Bacillota > Clostridia > UBA1381 > UBA1381 > UMGS1958. Next base: position 3,482 of record JAUNPN010000184.1, read on the forward strand.
CTTATCCTCCTGAACCATCGTGAGAAATTCGCTGTAGGAAATCTCTGTTTTGGAGGGAGAGGACACCATGGATACTATGATGTTAAGAAGCACCGTGGCGCATATAGAAGCGAGAAGAAACATAATAAGAGGATTTTTAAACGGTGTTTTCCTCTGCTCATTTTTTTTGTTCATGTAGTACACTCCTTTTTTTATGTGCGTAAATTCTGCTGAATTAATTGTATCATGAATTTGCATTTTATGCAATAATATATTTTTTTATTTACAAAATATTTATAAAATTAATTATTACAGCCCGCCATATATGAAGTGCCATAAGTACGGATAAATAACTTCTGACGCGCTGCCGGTTTCGGACCATATGGTGTTCCATGATATTTCATCCCATGAATGGGTATCGTAATTATAGGCGAAGGTCAGAACATCAGCGCCGGTCTTGTTTTTCGATACATAGTATACTTGTGCAAATTCGCTTCTGTATGGTTTGTACTCCAAGACTTTAAAATATTCCATATCGCTGAGCATTGTGTTTTTTTTATAGGCGTCCTTAAATTCATCGTAATGCATATGTGTAAGGATTTCACATTTTATTAAATCCTTTGCCCATATAGCCAATAAGAGAATTGCAGCGATAGCTAATACACGCTTAAGCTTGGTCTTCATAAGAAATACTGCCTTTCTTAAGAGATTCTTTGCTGTTGTCTTGGGCTGCAAACTGCTTTTTATGAGGTGAAAACATTTTAAATAAATTTACCTTACCTCTGCCTATTGAGTATAGGTAGCCGTACAATGAGAAGCTTACCGCTCCTATGCAGTTTACGAGCAAATCCTTCATGGTATCGTTTATTCCTATATCAAGGTAACCTCCGCTGATAACGTATTCCATTTCCGCGCCGTTTTGGATATAGTGAATGACGCAGTCCGTTATACCTGTTATTTTTACCGGGTCATTCAGACCGTCGGGGTTAAGCGCGACCGAGGATATTGAGTTTATGATAAAATCTTTCTGCATATCGGTTTTTGCGAACAGATCGGCGCTGTACTCAAAAAATTCCCACACAACTCCGACGGTCATTGAAAAGCAGAAGCTGACAAGAGCGACAAAAATCGGCGACATATTTATATGGAAACGCGGACTGTTGTTCAGTATATCAACGAGTGAAAAACCGATTGCAGCCATAATAAAGCCGTTGATTGTGTGGAGCATGGTATCCCACCAGGGGATATGGGTGTAAAAGCTGCCGATTTCACCGAGGATTTCCGCGGCAAATATAAAAAGCAGAATTGTCGCCTCCAGTACGCTCGGCAGAGCGATGTTCAGCCTTCTGTCAACGAATGCCGGAATATCAAACAAAATCAATGTCAGCGCGCAGAGGAAAACCGAATAGTAATCGGCGCGTAAAAAGCTTATCATCATTGCCGTTATTACAAGTATTGTGAGCACAATTCTCAGAGTAAGTCTTGATTTAAAGCTTCGGGGTTTTCTTGTGTTTTTCATAAATTCACACCTTCTTAAAAATAAGTTAAAAATATGTTATTGACAAAGTTGTAATAATAGTATATCATATAAATAGTAAAATAGCAAGCGGAGGATGAAAAAATCAGAGATTTCGTTTTTAACGTGCAAATATTTCCCATTGTGTCAAATTCGTTAC
>JAUNPN010000185.1 GCA_030536655.1 bacterium
GTACGCCTATGTTTACGGTAGCAGAACCGTCAGCATGGGCGTATATTTTTGTTATGAAATTCTTTATTGCCGCTTGGTTATCTGTACCGATATGCTCCACTGCATTTTTAAAAAGTGCGATAATACTCTCCGGCTCTATGGCTGAACTATGAGTATCATTATACTTGATTATATCCTCAAGCTCACTCTTACGAACTCTGAGGCGGTCAAGTTCTTCTTTGAGTTCCGGCAAATCAAGACCTGATAAAATCGCTTTGACACCATTGGAAATCTTGTCGTTTACCTGTTTAAGCTCCTTGCGTTCCTCTGATAAATTAGGTGTTGTGTTGTTTATCTTGTCGCATATTATTTGCGCAGTTTCTGAAAAATCAGCATTAGAAAGATAAGCCTTTAAATTCTGCACTACAAAGGCTTCTATCTTATCTGCACTGATGTTCTTGCTGTGACAAGTACGCGTCCGGTACTTATTGCCGCATATATAATATCTTGATGAATACCCTCTTGTATTTGTACTCCTATGCCCTACAAAGGTAGCTCCACATTCTTCACATTCTATAAGACCGCTTAATAAATAAACTGTTTTTGCCTTGTTCGCTGCACATCTTTCTTTTTGCCTCATTCTATTTCTCACTGCCTCCCATGTTACATCATCTATAATTCTTGGTATTGCATCTTCGATACGTATTACATTCGGGTTAGGCTTTCCGCCTGCCCACTTCCCCATCACTTTCATCTCACGCTTGTTCCAAGTATACACCCCTATGTAACGTTCATTTTTTAGTATACTGTGGAGAGAGTTTTTTCCAATCGGACGTCCGAGCTTGCCCTTGCTGCCTTTCAGAACTTTTAATATATCATCATAGCTTTTCCCTGCGGCATACATCGTATATATTGTTTGTACAAGCTTCGCTTCTGCTTTATTGATAACATAGTCACCGTTTACAATATCGTAGCCTAAAGGTGCGATACCTCCGCAGAATTTAGCTTCACGTGCTTTTGCACACACTCCGGCAATAGATTTCTTGCGTGTATCAAGAACCATGTGCTGACCCAAACCAACATTTATCATCTCTACAAGAAAATTATTCGGGTCCAGTGCATCACCTAAAGGCTGATTAACGGAAATCACTTTTATTCTCAATATCGCCATTTCATTACGAAATTCAAACCAATCCGCTATATTTCGAGAGCCTCGACTTATGTCATATATAATAACTGCGTCAAAAAGATGTTGCTTTGCGTCGGCAAGCATAGCCCGAAAGCCGGGGCGGTTTGTGTTGGTTCCTGAATAAGCTTCGTCTTTGTACACCTTTACGAGCTGTATGTGGTTATCGTTACAATATTTTTTAATTGCGTCAAGCTGATACGCTATACTGTTTTCCGTCTGCATATCTGTACTATATCTCGCATATGCAGCTGCATTTAATATTATTTTGTTCGAGAACATAAAAAATCACTCCTTAATACTTGAATTTTAAGAAGTGTTATGATATAATTATATTAGGTTGATGTTATATCATAACACTATATTTTGACTTTCAGCGCGCCAACGCTGCAGGTCACCATCCCTTTCGGTGCGCTAATGCCGGAGGGGATTTTTCTGTTTATTAAAAACGGTTCACTTTAATCTGAATACATACTATTGCGACTTGTTAGGATTTTCTACGAATGTGTGCATTCCGTCTATGTGTTCTGAAAGTTCGGGCTTAATGATTGCTCTCATCGGGTCAAGCATAAAGTCGATTCCCTCTCTGCGAGCCAGTTTTGCTGCCGGAACAAAATCACTGTCTCCGGATATTAGAACTATTCTGTCCGCTTGTTTTTTATAGGCTATAGATGTAATGTCTATACCTATTTTCATATCAACGCCTTTTTGGTCAAGATTTAATTTAAAATCATTCTCCTGCAGTTCGTCAAACTTCATAGCTCCCCGACACAACTTTTTTATAATTTCGGGGCGTATAGTATAGTTCGCTTGTGCTTCTGCGAGTGTACCCAGTCGTATAGCTATTTTCCTTTTTGATTTCAGCTCTGCGAAAAAATCATTTGTCCATTTATACAAATCTGTCTTTTGAAAATCCACTTGAGTTTGTAATAGCGGGTGAAATATTTTTTTGGTTATAGGCGGACAATCATAATAAAAAATCCGATACAAAAGATTTTTTTCATTTTTGTAATTCAAATGTTTTATACAGTATTTATGTAGTTCGTCAGCTCTTTCGGCCGGTGTTTTGTCTCCCCATATAGATTGCGCCCTTCGTCTATAAAATCCGCCGTCGACAAGTATAGCTGTTTTTATTTGAAAGCCGCTTGATTTATTCTTATTCTCCTTCGTTTTCTCGTTCATTTATATCTCCTCTCAATAAATAAAAAAACCTTGGGGTTCGGCACTTCCCTTATAGTGGGAGGCTTACTGCCCAAGGCAATATTAACGATTTTATCTTAACAAAAGTAAGATACATCTATATAATACACCAATTAAGCAGTTTTGTCAATGCCTTTTTGTAATTTTTTTTAATTTTAATCATTATGTGCAAGTTTTGCACATAATACGTTACTCACTCCCTTTCGGTGCGCTAACGCCGGAGGGGATTTTTATTTGCTAAATGATATTGTAATATCATACCTTGCCTTTTTAAATGTTGCCGTTACAACGGTATCATGTGTTGTCTTTCTCTGATGTGTCTTTTGAAACATGTAATATAAATGGCTTTGAAGAATCTTGGATTCTTGCCAATATACGACCTACCAACTGTGTTTTGGTTAAAGGAACTTCAATTCCGTTTAAGTCTGCTAATCGTTTTAATTCATCAAATGAAAGAGCAGAAAGACTTTCATAGGAGAAATCAGCAGATGTTGAAGAAGCTGCCGAAGAACCTCGTTTAATATTTTTTTCGGGTGCGGAATTACTCTCTCTTATTGCGTTCAGTATATTTATTTGTACTTCTTGATTATCAAGGTGTGAATATATGGCATATAAGACGACAGCGGGTATGATGTCTGAGAGCCATATAACAAAGGCGAGAGTCCAATTAAAACTTTCCCTTGAATAGCGACTGCTATAAGAAAATAATTCATCAAACAATCCGTCTTTGAAAACAAATCCTGCCACAATTCCGGCAATAAAAATAATTGCTACTAATGCAATATACAAAAGCAAGAAAACCTTGCTGTGATTTTTGTGATTGTACATATGTATCATTCCTTTCAATAAAAATTGTATGTATTTTTTTTTAATTCTTTTTTTGTGTCAGCACTGGGGGATTTTGATTCAAAAAGTACATGTAGCTAAAAGAATCATAGCAAGAATGAGAATTATTATTGCAAACATATAATCTCCTTTCTGACATTGATACTAATCTTTTTAGTTCGCTAACATCAGAGAAATTCTTATATAATAATTGAGTGGCAGTTTATACAACGCTTCGTACCAACTGGATTACTTTTGCCGCAGTTCGGACACCTCAAAAAATTATTTTCCTCATCAAGTTTTCTCATAACCGAAACATTATTAGCGGATATATAACCGGTTGCATTATCTGTTGTTTTAGCAGCAGTATTTTCCCTCAAAACGTTAAGCAGATTTATTTGAATTTCTTGATTTTCAAGATGTGAATATACTGCATACAATATAGTGATAGGTATAACCTCCGACAGCCATATAATGACAGCGAGTAACCAGTTAAATTTAGGCTTTGAAGAATATAAGGAATATAAAGAAGGGGTAGGTTCTATCTTAAACGCAAACCCTGCAACTATTCCTATAATAAAAATAATAATAACCAACGCAATATACCAACACTTAAATACCTTGCTGTGATTTTTGTGATTGTACATACGTATCATTCCTTTTCAATAAAAAATTTGTATATAGATTTTTTGCCCATTCTTGATTATGTATGTGCATACCTCAAACAGCGGAGCAGAGGACGGGCGGTTGCATATATAACATATAACAGGTACGCCCTCTACGAAACGGACAAAACCGCAACCAATTATTTTCTGACTCTCAGGTCTGACTTTATCAACTTGTCTATATCACCGAACCTTTGAATAATTTGCTCTTCACGTGTCGGTGTTGTTTCAATAGGCGTATCGCGGCTAAGCTGTACAAGTTTATCGGCATACTCAAGAACACCAGCTCGTCCCTCAGGAGACAAGTCTAAAAATGCTTTTATTATATTTGCCTCTTTGCTATTAAGACTGTGAGCTACAGTAAGCTCGTCAAGAATAGTTTGCTTTGATTTGATAAACATTTCACCTTGACCATTTCGTAACCATTCTTCATTAACATTGAATGTGGCACATAAATAATTAACAAATAAGTCCGTTGGTTCTACTCGTCCCATTTCATAGTTAGAAATTACGTCTCTTGACACTCCTAAAGCTTTGCCAAACTCAGCTTGTGACAAATTTCGTATTTTTCTTATTTGTTTAATTCGTTCTTTCAAGTTTTTTCACCTCGCTTTCTATGTATAATATAATAATACCATATTTTTCTGAGTATGTCAACACAAAAAAATAAAAAATTTTTAAAAAATGTGTTGACATACTCGTTAAAGTGTGGTATTATAAGTACAGAAACGCAAAAGAGACAAAAAAGATGTGTGAACGTACGAAAGGAGGCGGACAAAGTGAAAGATGAAAAAACATCAGCTGAAAGGCTTATTGAAATAATTGAGTTAATGTCATCAGCAGAAGTAGATAGACTTTTGAGTTTTGCTGAAGGGGCACGTTTCGGTGAAATGATGGCGGCGGTTAAGCAGTCAGACGGGGTCGCGGCATAAACGAAAGGAGGCGGACGAGATGGAACATATTATAACATTTAAACTGAATGAAATACCAAAAGGAACCGTTGTCATTGTTTCGAAAATTTCAAAAGGAGAACAAAGCCTGAAATTTATAGAACTTGACAGCGATAAATGCTCATATAGGGATTTAGACGTGACTATCTACGAACATATGCAAAAAATAGACGGCATAGAATAGCCGTCTACAACTAAAGAATTTTTATCGCAACAAAAAATTCTTCTTCGCACACATTAACACGTTCAATAGTAAGCGTAAAATAATACAGCGGATTGAATTAATCTCCATCTTATGTGAAAATAT
>JAUNPN010000026.1 GCA_030536655.1 bacterium
CGCTGGTTCTCACCGGCTTTCGGCTATATTTCTTTTCTAAAAACGAAATCCCTGCTGTAAAAAAAAGAGCCGGTCATCTGACCGACTCTTTTTCTTTATCGCTATTGATATTACTCAATCACGAATTATTCACCATCATCGCTATCCGGAACGATTACTAAGATTTCTGTGATTTCCTTGTCTACAATCTTTGCAATTGCGAAATTAGCATTACCATAGTTCTCATTGGAAACGTTAATTGCATCCTTCTCGTTTGTAAAGTCAAGGTATCCATCAGTCTTGCTGCCATATTTTCTATCACCATTATCTGATAATGAGAAGTATGTGTTACGATCAAAGTTTGCCTTTACAATAGACGAAGCATTTGTAGAATAAACTCTATCTCTTGCTTTATTTGTAGCATAGTCATATACATAGATATTTGCCTCTGATGAAAGTGAATAATCTTCAACTCTATCAATTGAGAAATTATCCATCGACTGCTCTGCAACATCCGCTGATGTAGCAATCTTTATCGAACCATTTGAAGCCTCAATAATCGGACCTGAAATAAGCATGCAATCATCAAGGTCGTTGCTGCTGAACGGACCTTTTTCATCCGCAAACTCACTTGCTGTAGTGGCGTCAATTACATCAAAGTTGTTAGCATATGCATCATTGAAGTATTCATTGTATGTAGTTCCCAATGAAACCTTACTTGATGATACCATCTTAATGTCGTCAATCTGATCATCTGAGTCTGTCTTATAGAAGAACACATCACCAGGATTAAATCTGTCAAATGAAATGCTACCATCTGTCAGAAGAGTTTCCTGCTTGCCATTAACAAGTGCTACAACTGCATCATTATCACCATCATCCGTGTTAACACTTGTTGAATAAACATATACAGCCCACGGATTTTCAACACTGTAACCGCCAATTCCATTATCAATAAGAACAAACTGGTAAACATTATTCGAGCCAATTCGTCCATAAGCATAACCACCATAAGTTGTGCCTGACTTCAAACTATCGTATGCAACAGTTGCGTATGACTGGCTACTATCAATTTCATAATCAGAAACATTAATAATTGCTGATAAAGCTTCTGTCAACTGCTTACCGTCAAGCTTACCTGATGCCGGCTTAAACTCACCATCAAATTCAACCGGTGTAACGTTTGTGTCGCTCTTAAGTCTGATTTCTTCCTTTGATGTTATCGTATACTCAATTACACGATTCTGCATTGGAGCTCTGCTCTTAAGCTTTTCATCTTCATCATCAAAAGCTGCAAGGTTGTCACCCATAAGGATCTTCTTGAATGTCTCATAATCATCTGACTTAATCTTATAACTCTTCTTATCGCCAGTATTGATAACAACATCAGCATAACCATCTGAACCGCCGTTTGTCTTATATACATTCTCTAATAATCCATACTTCTTTGTTGAAGCCAATTCCTCAACCTTAGCAACCTTACCAAATGCGTCAAGGAATAATGTATAGCTTACACCACTCTCAAGTGTTGCCGCATCCTGATAAGCAATCTTATATACGTTACCGTCATCTAATGTATACTCATCGTCAACACCGGTTTCATTAGTAGTGTCTCTGTAAATACTTGATACTCTGCCCTCAACCGTGTTGCGGCTTACAATAATATCATATGTATCCGATGACTTAAAGTTACTTGCAGTTACATCATATGCAACCGAAACAACGTCGCCTTCCTGAATATCTGACGGCTCAATCTCTGCATTGTCTAAATATACATGATAATCAAAAGTATCATCCTCTAAATCAAGAACAATTTCACCACGATCAATTCTTGAATCACAATCACTCAATGCAATTGTAACCTCGTCTGTATCAGCTTCAACATAATCAACTACACCGTCAACATAGTATGAAACCATTACGTAGTCATACTTACCATCTGTTGATGACTTAGCTGTATCCGGTGAATCAATAAGAGTTACCGTACCAACCTTATTACCGTTTACATAATCACCATTAAACAACTCTTCAATGTTGCCTGCAACCTCTCTGCCGTTTACATAGAACTCAACGTCTGAGCTGAGCTTATATGTATCATACTTATTACGGCCACTGTCCTTGTACATCTGGAGCTGCCAATCGCTGTTACTGTTGTTTGTTGCTTTAATCTGCTTATAATCTCCCGAGTTTAAGGCAAGTCTCTCTGATGAACCATACGGTGTAATTGATATAAGTGTATATTCATCATTAAGATCCTTAGCAATAATAGCCTCTGAATATGTAAAGAGATAATCATCAGCATTTGTTACCTGACCCTTGTATACCGGTACATTGTCCGCATCTTCTTCATCTTCTGCCTTATACGAATAACCTTCCCAGTTATCTGACTTTTCTACATTGAAGCGAACCTGGTCAGCATCAACGCCTGCACCTGACTTAAATGTACCTGTTATACGACCGTATACCAAGTAAGCATCATGTGAATAGTTCAACAAGTTCTGGTAACCGTCCTTAGTACCGTCCAGATCACCCGAACCGTCCTTCGGAATATACTCCGGAATAGCTACACCATTCGGACCGTATGTCATCTTACCTGTTGAAACACAAATCGGGCACTTTAATGCATTGTCAATAAGAACTGCAACCTGCGCTCTGTTGAGCTGCTGGTCATTGCCGATACCTGACAAGCCTGTTGTTAAGCCTAAGCTATAGCCATACTTTAAATATCCTGACGGCCAGCCGCCTGCACCCTCAGCTGATGTTGAATAACCCAAAGCAGCTACTAACATCTTGATTGCCTGAGCGTATGTAACGTTATCTTCCGGACCAAAAGTTGTCTTGCTGTAGCCGTTAATAAAGTTCTGAGCTGCCGATGATGTACCAACTGATATATAACCTGCTGCCCAGTGGCTGCCTGTTACATCAGTAAACTGAGTGTCTTTTCCTGCTGAAGCCTCTGCAGCTGATGCTACCTGGCTGCCTAAAGCAGTAACAACCATCTTTGTAATCTGTGCTCTTGTTACGTTCTCATCCGGCTTAAATGTACCGTCCTCAAAACCTGCAATTACACCTAAAGCTGATAATTCACTTACAGCCTGATAATAATCAGCGGTATTCGGAACATCCGGGTAAGTAGCAGCAAACGCAGCAATGCCTGAAGCTGAAACAGCTAAAGCAGAAGCCGCAGAAATTACTTTCTTGAGATTCTTATTCATTGTCTCAAATCCTCCCTTTATTTGTTCGTTTATGAAGGGCTTACGTTTATTTGGAGAACCGAAAGGACTCCCTTCTCTGTCCAATTCGGAACAACACATTGTTCTATGACCTGCAAGCTGTCAAAAAACTCATGTGCGCATATTACTGATTTACCTGCTTCAGTAATATCAATATTACGGTAACGGTCTAAAGCAATGCTTCTACCCAATTATCAATAAACCGCTACTTCATATTTTACTACCGAAAATGAATATTGTCAATACTTTTTTTCATTCATTTTAGTTTTTTCAAAATTTCATTTAAAATCACCAAAATGACCGCAACTGAAATCAAGCATTATGTACAGTATTTCATATTGTTTTCGGTTTACATTATGTTAGACGTACAGTTCCAAAAAAAGTTCCTCATTTTAAAAAATTTTTTTATTTTTTTTGAAAAAAACTTATTTAATGAATTTTTATGAGGCTTCAGCCGGAACATAACATTGTGATACTGCCTTTACAGCCGCACTAAGAGCTTTCCCATATCTCCCGGACACTCTCTGAGATTGCATATAAAAAAATCCGCTGACGATGGAACTCCCATAATCAGCGGATTTAATTATCCGATTAAAGCACCGCTTCCCAAAGCTCCGGATGCGGATTTGCGATAACTTCAGTATTGATAAGCACGCCGCTCTCTGCTGCGATTAACGCACCGGCTTCTACTGCGGCTCTTACGTCGGCAACATCGCCTGTCATCGACACAAAGCACTTACCGCCCATACCTCTTGCAACGCGTACCTCGATAAGCTCGATATCACCGCTCTTTACCGCAGCATCGGCAGCCTCAATAGCACTTGCAGCTGTGAAGGTTTCAATAATGCCGAAGGCTCTATGCTCTGTTACGGTTGCTGTGCCGCATACTGCCTCATATACATTATTGCCTAAGTTACCTATTACAAAAGTATCAATAAGCGCATCCTCAGCGATAATCTTCGCACGGTCAACTGCCGCATGAATTGCTGACAGCTCCCCGCCTACGATTGTCACAAACTTGCCCGGACATACCGAGCCTGAGCTTATAAGCTCTATTGCCGCGCTCTTGAGCATTTCATCAGTTACAACTACGCCCTTTGACACGTTCTTTACTTCAACTAAACCGATTGACTTCATCTATCTTACACCCCTTCCGCATTATTTGCCGATTACTACAAATCTGTCGGTTACAGCCTTTACAACACCGTCAATGCTTGAATGCATCGTCGTGCCTAAATCCTCGTAAGCTGTCTGCGCAACCACCTGACCGACAGTCACTCTGTCTCCCGGCTTTACGGTCGCCGCCGCAGGCTTACCCACGTGCTGCTTTAACTCGATATAGATTGTGTTGGGGTCAAATGTCATATCGCTCTTTGGAACTTGAGCCTTGACATATTTTCTGATTCCGAGTCTGTCAATAAGAGTCTGTGACGAAACAAGCCTTGAAGAACGGATTGCCCGCACCTTTTCCGGCTCCTTATTGTTCTGCCTTCTCAAGCCGTGCTTGCCCAGCGAACCCTTAATCTCCATAGAAATCGCCTGGGGATCTATATCCTGCTGACAGGCAATTACCGTACATACTCCGCAGCCGCAGCATAATGCCGACTGCAAAAATGACTCGGTGTTATTCACCTCAGCGTGTGACGCTGCTCTCACGGTTTTATGAACATGAATATCATAACCCAGAAGCTGTCTCGGACACATATCCGAACACATCGTACAGTTACAGCATGCAGCTGATGCACGCTTCAAAGTTCTGTCCATGCTTCTCAGCTTACGCTGAACAATAGAATGCGTCTTGGGGAAGATAAGCAATCCCTTGGTTGTCTTTGTAACGGCGTCATTCTCCAAATCAACCAGCTTTCCCATCATAGGACCGCCGTTTATAACAGCCTTGTTCTCAAAGCCTGTATATCCCGCAGCGGTGAGAAGCTCTGAAATCTTCATGCCTACCGGGGCCTTTACCGTTACGTCATTCGGAACATCGCCGCCTATTGTGATATACTTATATATAACCGGCTCACTCTTGTTTACCGCTTTATATATATTATACACAGTTTCAACGTTGATTACCATAACGCCGACCATAACAGGAATTGCACCTTCGGGAATTATCTTTCCTGTAGTTTCATATGTAAGCACAACCTCATCACCGGCAGGATAAATGTCGGGAATTGTCTTTACACTGACCTTTGTTCCCTCCAATGCCGCAAGAACCTTCTTGTCAAGAAGGTGCATATTCTTGCCCTTAATGCCGATTATAGCTTCGTCTGCACCCATCACCTCAACAAGGAGGTTAAGAGTGTCAACAAGAGCCTGTAAATGCTTTTCCAGAATATGATGGTCAACCATCATCAATGGCTCACACTCAGCCGCGTTTACAACAATCTGCTTTACCTTATCGGAAAATTTCCTATGTGTCGGAAAGCCCGCGCCGCCCGCGCCGACAATTCCCGCGTCATAGACAATTTTTTGAAGCTCTTCGAGAGTCATTTTGCTTCATTCCTTCCAATATAGTAATAATAGTATCTGATTCACAAAAAGCACTGCGTATACAGTGTTTTCCGTTACACCTGTTTTTCATCCAAAATTCCGACAATCAGCGCGTCAACCGGCGCATCGGGATTTCTCATTCCCTTTCTTGCACCCGAACCTTGCGTGATAATAACATCCTCGCCGATACCGGCTCCTACACCGTCTACCGCCACAAGGAACTTATCCACAAGCTGATTGTTTTCGATGCACTGTACCAGCATAAATTTCGAGCCGATTAAGCTTTCAAGCTTATGCGTGGATACAACACTTCCGTATACTCTGCCTAATATCATTATTAACAGTCCTTATTTCTTGATGATTTTTACATAATCACCGTTCTTGATAGCGCAAGCGTTTGCATCATCTGTGTCAATGTGCATTTCCGCAGTAAAGTCTTCCCTTACACGTACCTGCACATTATAGAAACGAGTCGGCTTTGAGTTCTGAATCTCAACATCGACAATATCATTATCCTTGATACCGTACTTCTCAGCCTCCGACGGCGGCATATGGATATGTCTGTTTGCTATAATACAGCCTTCGTTCAGATATACGCTGCCCTTCGGACCTACAAGCGACATCGGCGCTGAGCCGGCAAGCTCTCCCGACGGACGCACCGGCGGACTTACCTTAAGCGTAAATGTGTCTGTTCTTGAAATTTCTATCTGACTCTGACTTCTTACAGGGCCTAAAACTCTTACCTTTTCTATAGTTCTGAGCTGCGGACTTACGAGCGTTACACACTCCTCTGCAGCATACTGATCACCCATGAGCATTTTCTTTACATGGAGCTGATAGCCTTTGCCGAATAAGGTTTCCAAATCCTTTTGTGAAAGGTGAACGTGTCTTGCACTTACACCCACCTTAATGCCTTCGCTCTGCTCCTTCTTTTTCAGGATTTCTACGACTGAACGGGTGATTAATTCTTCTAAATTTGCCATCCGCTTTTCTCCTTTTAATCAACCGCAGTCAAAGGCTGTACCCTGCGGCGCAATGCCGCGGGGTACGTCCTGTAACTGCTTAATGTGTAAAATCAGTCGATTGTCGGAAGAATCTTCTCAACGTCACCGTGCGGTCTCGGAATTACGTGTACCGATACGAGCTCGCCCAGTCTTGAACCTGCTGCCGAACCGGCGTCTGTTGCAGCCTGAACAGCGCCTACATCGCCTCTTACCATAACTGTTACAAGACCCGAACCGATTCTCTCTGTTCCGATAAGTGTTACGTTTGCAGCCTTAACCATTGCATCAGCAGCCTCGATTGCAGCTACTAAACCTCTTGTTTCAACCATTCCTAATGCTTCTACAGCCATTTTATTTTCCTCCTGATATTTTATTTGGACTTTCGTCCTAATATACCTATTATTATAATACATTTGACTCAAATCGTCAAGTTTTTTCACGAAAAAGCAGTAATTTCCATGAATAATGCTCTGCTGTTTCGCGTATTAAGAGTCAGCCTTTTTTCTTCGGCCTCTTCTTACCGGCTTCTTCGGCTCTATTGCCTCCGGAGATGACTCCTCCGGCAGCTGTACCCCCGGCAATTCACCCACGTGAGTTGCCGCACTTTCCGAATTAACCTTCTTTTCATGCTCCTCATCAAGATGAAGGAACTTTAAAATTTCCTCATGCGGTCTTGCTATTACATTCGACGCCTTATACACGCCGTTGCTCTTTGCCGACTGTATGCCCGCGTCAACAGCAGCCTTTACCGAGGTCAGCTCTCCCTTCACAACAAGGGTTACAAGCCGTCCTCCCAGCTTTCTCTCCACTGCGACAAACTCTACGTCCGCAACCTTAAGCATAGCATCCAGCGCTGCAATCGCATGACCCAGCGCGCTGACTTCAAGAAGTCCTAACGAAAAATTCATCTGTCCGCCCTCCTTATCAATAGAATGACGGCAGAATCTTGGCGATGTCATCATGAGGTCTCGGAATTACGTGCACTGCGTACACCTCTCCGCAAGCCTCCGCCGCAATTCTTCCCGCTTCAACAGCAGCCTTTACCGCGTCAACCTCGCCCGTCACTACCACATTTACAAGTCCCGAACCAATCTTTACCGTGCCGACAAGCTTTACATTTGCCGCCTTTGTCATGGCGTCCGTGGAGTCGATTGCACCTGTAAGGCTTCTTGTTTCTACAAAACCCAATGCCTGCATATGTATCTCCTCCTTTAACCGTTCATCGGAATATGACCGACCTTATCGCGTCCTACGCTGATACGCTCCGCCATCTTCTGCGAATCATCCGTCGGACTTGCAATCACGTGTTTATTTATAAGTCCCGAAAGCCTGTCTGCCTCGATTGCCGCCGCCTCAACACCGGCTCTTACAGCGCTGACGCTTCCCTGCATCTTCACTGCCATAATAAGCGGTACGTCAACAGTCGGGTCAGCCGGCTTGTTCGAATCAATTGCAATAATCTTTACATCTGCCGCCTTTGCAGCCGCATCCGCCGCGGATATTGCAGTTACAAATCCGAACATTTCAACAATTCCTATTGCCTCATGCATTATTGGGAACTCCTTTTACAATTATTTGTTTACAATAGCAATCTTAAGCCCCTTTTGTGCAAGGTTTGTCTCAAGTGCTTCATTAATTTCCTCTAACGGGAACTTATGAGTAATAAGCTCCTTCATCGGCAGACCTATTGCCTGCGCTCTCTTTAAGAAATCAAAGGTTGTTGCATAATCTCTTAATGTATATACCCATGAACCTACGAGTGTGATTTCCTTTGAGCATAAGTCAAAGTGCGGGTTAATTGTCGCATCTCCTCCGTTAATGAAGAAGCCTAACTCGCAGAGACCGCCGCCGTTTCTTATGAAGTGGTAAATATTGCTGTGAGCAACCGGCGAACCTGTGCACTGGAACGCAAAATCAGCAAGCGAACCGCCGAAAGCGTCCTGAACTGCGCCCGCAAGAGCGTCAATGCCCTTGTAATTCATAAAGTTAACCGTCTTGTCCGCACCCATCTTCTTTGCAAACGCAAGCCGCTGCTCATTGCCGTCTACCGCAACAATATTCTGGACGCCCATTGTACGTAGAACCGCAATACAGATAAGACCGATAGGTCCGCAGCCCTGAACAACTACATTTGAGTTAAATCTTAAAATATTCGTTGACTTAGCTCTTTCGACTGCGTGTACGAGAACCGCGCACGGCTCGATAAGGATTCTTGAGTCTAAATCCAAATCACTTACGTTAAAGAAGGTCGATCCGAATTCTCCGCCTCTGATGAAGATGTAATCACTGAACCAGCCGTTTAAGTGAATATCATCGTCCGGAAGGAGTCCGTATACATCGGCTCCGCCGACATTCTTCTTGTTAAGGTCAAACATGGTAATTGAAGGCTCATCCTTGAAAATCATACAGGTTACAACCTTATCTCCAACCTTAACCGGCTTGCCTGCCGAGTCAACCTTTACATTCTTACCCATCTTAACGATTTCGCCTGTACCCTCGTGACCGAGAGCAACCGGAATAAGCGAGAACGGGTCAACCTTAAACTCGTGGGCATCGGTACCGCAAACACCGCAGCCCTCTACCTTAACGAGAATATCATCATCGCCGACCTCCGGAATCGGATATTCCTTAATATCGAAATGCTTCAATTCTGTGAGAACCGCCACATGAGCAGTCTTAGGTATGCCCCCCTGAGCCGCCGGAGCTGCTGCTCTGCGCGGTGCCGGAGCTGCCGGAGCCTTGCCCGTCATTTCGGCAAGTACCTTTGCCACCAATGAAGCAACTTCATTTTCATTTATAGCCATGGTATTCTATCTCCTTAATCAGATTATATATAACGCATCCGAAAGCACACATCTTCTTGAGCGCGTAAAGCTTCTCGGCGATGTTATACCCTCGCCTGTCGGGCCGGCAATTGTGAAGGTCGTCCAGCCCTCGGCATTAAAGCCGATGCCCGCATAGCTCGGTGCGTTCTTTACAAAGATTGTTGTTTCAATAGCTTTAGCGTACTGAGTCATATGGTCAACATTCTTTGAATGCAAATGAGCAGTATGTCTGTTTCCATGCTCTGCCTTAACAGCCATTTCAACAGCCTCGTCAAATGTATCTACTCTTACGATAGGAAGAATAGGCATCATAAGCTCTGTCTGCACAAATGCCTGTGAAAAGTCTGTTTCACAGATGATACATCTGATGTCATCAGATGCCTTTACGCCAATCTGTGCTAAAATCTTCTTAGCGTCACGGCCGACCCAATCCTTGTTGATAACTCTCTTGGGCTTCTGACCTTCCTTTTTCGGCTTTGACCATACAAGAACAACGTCCTCAAGCTGCTTAACCTGCTGCTCATTAAGGAGATATGCGCCGTTCTTGAGCATATGATGAATAAGCTCATCAGCAATCGGTCTTAACGCGAATACTTCCTTCTCCGCTATACACGGAAGGTTATTATCAAATGTACATCCGTCGATGATGTCCTTTGCAGCCTTCGGGATATTCGCTGTTTCATCAACGATTACCGGCGGGTTGCCTGCGCCTGCGCCGATAGCCTTCTTTCCTGACGAAAGAAGCATCTTAACAACGCCCGGACCGCCCGTTGCAACCAGCATTCTTACTGACGGATCATTAACCATCTTATTTGAAGTCTCCATTGTCGGGTTAGCTACTGTTGCGACAATGTTTTCCGGGCCGCCCGCTGCCAGTACCGCTCTGTTTACGAGGTCAACAGCGTATGCCGAAATTCTCTTTGCGTGCGGATGCGGGTTAAATAAAACGCCGTTTCCTGCCGCAAGCATACAAATACTGTTGCAGATTACGGTACAGCTCGGATTTGTCGATGGAGTAATCGCACCGATTATTCCGAACGGTCCCATCTCTACTAATGTAAGACCGCCGTCACCGCTGAATGCCCTTGTTTCAAGGTCAGAAGTGCCCAAAGTCTTATCGGCAACAAGATGATGCTTTAAAATCTTGTGATATACGTTACCCATGCCTGTATCTTCTACGGCAAGCTTAGCCATTGTTTCAGCCTCTGCATGAGTAAGCTTTCTTATTTCATTTATAATAGCCTCTCTCTGAGCCTTATTATAATGTCTGAATTGAACATAAGCCTTGTTACACGCCGCAATAGCTTCCTCCATGGTATCAAAAACACCAAGCTGCTTTCTCTTGGGAGCCGGTACCTTTGAAAGATCCATGCCTGAAAGCACATCACGTACAATGCGGCTTATTTTAGCTTCATCTACCATTTATTTTTCCTTTCTACAGTCTGCGGAATACCTCCGCTCCGATCTGTGCAAGTAATGTATCCTGTTCCTTTGTTCCGCCGCTTATGCCGATGCCGCCGTAAATACGACCGCCCTTTTCAAGCGGAAATCCGCCGCCCAGCATCAGTATACCGTTTCCGTTGGTATATCCGTCCAATGCTCCGCCGCGCGATTCCTTCAAAGCCGCATGAGTCGGCATTTGTAATGCAACGGCTGTAAACGCCTTTTCCTGTGACGCCTTTATGCTTGCGATATATGAATTATCCATAGCATGAAGGCACATGAGGTTTCCTCCCTCATTCACGATTGCGATTACAACTCTTACGCCCATTGCCTCGGCAGCAGCCTCAAGCCCCTGCGCAAGCTTCTTTGCAAATGCAAGGTCAAGCTTGGCATTGTCATGGCACTTATGCTCCTCACCGCCGTCATGGCAATGGCATTTATGCCCTGAATCATGATTTTTACAGCTGCCGCTGCATTTATGCTCCGAGTCATGACAGCTTCCGCTGCATTTGTGACCTGAATCGTGGTTTTTGCAGCTGCCGCTGCATTTATGCTCTGAGCCGTGATTGCCGCAGCTGCAACGGCTGCTTTCCGGCTTAGCGGTACAGGATACCGTTGACAGCTGCGGAGCAGGTGCAGCCTGCTTAGGCTCCGGAGGTTCAACTCCGAGATTTTCCGCTACTCTGTCAAGCATTTCATCTATTGTCATAATATAAAATTAACCGTTATACTGCTCAAGAACCTTCTTTGTAACTGCTGCAACAAGCGCCTCTAAATCATCCTCCTGCTTCGGAGCCGGGCATACCTGTGACGGCAGCGGCTGGAAGCCGTGATATGCTGCGTGTGATTCCATACCATACTTAGCGTTTGCCTCAGTCGGTGATAATGAACATGTATCATCGCCTGCATAGCATCCCGGACAAAGCTTCTCCATCGGGTGCTTACCCGGTACGCCGAATGTCTTTCTTAATTCTACGAGCTTCTTAACCTCGCCGCACGGAATTTCCTTCTCGCCGCCGAGCAGACGCGAATACATAAGGAGCTTTGCATAGAACTCTGTCGATTCCATTCTGAAGAACGCTGTATTTAAGTCGCAGCCGAATGAAAGCGCGCCGTGGTTTGCAAGTAAAACTGCATCATAATCCTGTAAATACGGCTCGATTGATTCCGGAATCTCCATTGTTGACGGTGTGCCGTACTGAGCAATCGGAACAGCACCGAGGAATATAATAGCTTCCGGCATGATAAGCTTATCAAGAGCGATTCCTGCGATAGCAAATGACGTTGCAATCGGCGGGTGAGCGTGAACAACCGACTTAACATCCGGTCTCTGCTGATAAACCTTAAGATGCATCTTAAACTCTGACGACGGTTTCCACGGTCCGTTTGCTTCCTTAAGCTGTCCCTTGCCGTCTACCTTACAAATCATCTCAGGCGTCATGAAACCCTTTGACACGCCGGTCGGTGTAACGTAGTAGGTGTCGTCATCAATCTTAACCGAGAAGTTACCGTCATTTGCGGCAACAAATCCGTCATTATAGATTCTTCTGCCGATTTCGCACAGTTCTTTTTTGATTTCGTAATCAGACTTGTACATAATCTTTTACCTCTTTCTTTTTGTTTTATTTGGTTTTATTTTGGTTTCACTTTATTATACAACTTTTTCACCAAAAAGTAAAGTGTTTCTGATGCGAAAATTCAATAAAAGTTGTATAAAATCATTGAATTAGGGCATATTATAATTATACAGCTTTACATACTATTATTTTATCACAAGATTTTGATTTTTGCAAGCATTTTTTATAATTATTGCACAATTTCGTTAAATTTTTTTCAATATGCTGAAAAAAATTTCTGTAAGTATATAAAAATATATTGACAACTCAAATTTATAATGTTATAATTAATACTGAAAAAGGAACAGTCGTGAACGACTTGCTCCCCATGTTGGTTCTGAGCCGCCACAGATGAGCAAAATTAAGTGGGCGGCTCTTTTATTTTCCTGCTACTGTGCTTTTACAGCAGTGAGAAGCAGAACTAATATAATGAATATAAATACTTTCGTAATTTTCTTCATCATAACTCCCACCTCCTTTTCAGTATACCTGGTGAGTGAGTGCGGGAGCAAGGCGTCCACGTGAACAACTTGCTTGCAAGTTGTAGCTGTGGTGCTTGTCATCACGGCGTAGCAAGAGGATTTTTTATCGTCCCAAACTATTCCTTCCGATTAATATAATAGCACAAAAATATGTAAAAGTCAATACTTGTCGAAACGTTGACGCGGAAATCAATTTTATGAATTTATTTATAAATGCATATTTTAACCATAATAATTGCTTTTAATATTGATAAAATTATATTCAATTCGGAGCAATAATGAATATTTATACAAAAAATTGATTTTCGTGAAACAAGTATATCAAAATTGTACCTATCAAAATATTAAATTTATCACTTTTTTATTGCAATTTACCAATATCCATGATATAATTAATTTATACTATCCCGAAAGGAATGATTTATATGAAGAAAAAGCTAATCTCACTCTTTGCAGCGGCAGCCATGATGACGTCATCAGCCGCGGCGGCAGTACAGGAGCCGACAGCAACAAATGACCAAATTTCTACCGGTGTTATCGGCGGTGCTGATAGTCCGACAGCGGTTTATGTTTCCGAGCATATTCCGACGGCAGAAATTCCGTTCACTGCTGAAATTGCAGAGCGATACGGTATTGAGGGTGCTGCCAACATCTATTACAATTCGCAATATCTTGACCCTGCAATCATCATTCAATCGCGTACAATGCTTCCTTTCAGGGATTTCCTTGAAACAATCGGTGCGGCTGTTACATATGATGAAAAGGCAAAAACAGTTACGGCTGTAAGAGGTGAAACCGAAATAAGCTTTACCCTTGACTCCGACACCATTCATATTAAAAATGACCTTGGAGAAAAGGATATAACTATGGACGTACTTCCCGTTGTAATTGAGGGCAATACCTATGCGCCGCTGAGATTTTTGAGCGAAGCATTCGCAATGCAGGTTGACTGGAGCCGGTACCAACATACAGCGCTTATTGCCGATTTTGAAAAATACTATGACGAGCTTTGGGGGCAGTGTCCGAATATAATGAAAATTGCCGAAATCGGATTGCTTCAGCCGGAGCGTGCCGCTTCGTCCGGCAAGGCTGATATTGCGTTTCACGCAGAGTTTCCTTTGTACAACTTAAGTGAAAACAACGCCGCAAAAAATGTTTTGGACATTAAACTGTCTTTGGATTCAGTCGGAACTCAGATGAACATAGATTCCGATACGACAAGCACAATTAATTTTTCATACAGTGAATCTTCAGGAAATAATATTGAAATAAAGGATGCATCACTGGATTTAATTATGAAGGATGAAACCTTCTATTTCAGAACCGATATAGGCGAACAGATTCCGGATATTCCGCCGGAGGCAGCGGGATTTTTACAGGGGCAATGGTTTAAAATTTCGTTTGAAGATTACCTTTCATTAATTGCATCAACCTTCGGTTCTAATATTAATATTGAAGATATGCGCAATCTTCTTAATCATTCACAAGATCCGCGCGCAATGATGGAATATCAGATTAAGACAAGCGGTTCAAGGCTTTACGGCACGTATTCGGTTGATGCGGTTACCGCAATTGTAAAACTGTTAGCCAAAATTGATTCGTACATCAACGTTGCCGAAACCGGCGAAGATGATTATATGATTACAATGAAAATGAATAACGAGGATTTAATAGACTGTATAGCAGAGATTTCAGAGATGCCTGAAGATGAACTTACGGAATTACGCAGTGAGTTTAACGACTGTAATCTGATTTTCAACATAGATTTAAACGAAACCGTTACCGACAAAATCGTCACTGCTCAGAAGCTTTCGTTTGAATATTCTATGAGCGAAAGCGATGCAGTCATAAGTATTACTGTTAATTCTGATTCAGCAACAGACCCGGCCGCAGAGATTGAGGATATTAAAATCCCCGATAATGCGGCGGATATTCTCGAAAAGATATACGGAATATAAATAGATGTGCTTGCCGCAAAGATCAGCTTAGCGGCAAGCACATTTATTCTGAAACATATTCACAAAAATCCGCAAGCATTTTCTCATCCTCAGACTTTCTTGCTGCTCCGAATATTAGCTTTGGATTGTAACCCTTAAAATCAAGGAGACGCTTTGCCCACATAATCGGAAGCAGCTGCGGATGCTTTTCAAGTACCGGATAGCGTATTGTCAGATATTTTGCAGACGGAAACGCAAAGCAAAACAATCTTTGAAATATGTTCCCGTTTCCGTTCTTTTTTGAAAAACGCATCTTCATTGAGGTTTCATAATCACCGTATGCACCTCCGCTCAGCAATAGCTTTTCTATCATAAGCGTATACGGATTTTGGCACGGAACATCATCAAACCATTTTGCCGCAAGTTCATTTACACATTCATACAAATGTATCATTCCCGCTTTTTCAGCAAACTCTATCAATCGCTCATGGTCAAGCTGCACCGAGTGATTTAAAATCCGGAAATCGGAAATAAGCTTTATGCCTCCTCCTCCTGCCATAAGATGTCTGTGCAAGTGCGCAAGTAAGTGAGTATATAAAAATTCCGGCTGCATCTTATATGTATAGCCATTATCCGGAAGAACATAATCCCATACATTTTTAAAAAATTGATATGCTTTTGTTTCCGGCGATACAAGCATAACATGCAGTTCAAGATATGTCTTTTCTCTGAAAAAAGTATCATGCATTGTCTGATTTTTTAGCTTATGAATATAGCCTAACTCTTTCAATATCGTGGTTGCCTTGTATCTGTCCTCATTATGCACAAGAATATCAAAATCGGTGGAGCGTCGTATATCCGGCAGAGGATAGTAACGCTTAACCACACTTCCCTTCATGGGAATATGTGCGATTTGATTTTCGGTAAATATGGTACAAATTTCCTCAAGTTCCATGTCCTGAATACTGTCACGATACACCGCTCGGCCGTAACGCTGATGCAGATGATGCCACACCTGCGGGTCAATGCCGGATATATCCTTATCCTTTAAGAGAGGATATATGATATGCTCAAATTGCTGCGTTTCCGCATACTCCGCAAAGGCGGCCCAGTCTATCCCCTCCGTCATAACAAGAGCCTCTGTATTTGTTATCGCTGATTTTAACAGGCTTATCATGTACGCTTGATTTTGATTCACTCACTTTTCCCCCTTGCACCGATAATTGTATTCCACATTGCAGGCAAATATTTTTTTATAAATATGCTGCTGTAATTATAATACATACTACAAGTATCGGCAAGCATAGATATTCCATTACTGCTAATGGTTCTACAAACGATGGTATAAATTTATTATTAATTCACAAACACTATTTATCGAGTGAATATTTTCTCTAGCGGCTTTTTTATAAGGTCTTTTTCGCTCCTATTCATCCCCATAAAATATATAGAAACAGCATATACTAAACAATACAACGCTATTGCTACTGCTAAATATATTAAAGTACTCGTATCAAAAATTTTGTTTATTATCACTCCAAAAATCACAGCTATTGTAATACTCGGAGCAAATTTGATTATCTGTTTCCAAAAATATAATACATTTATTCCAACTTTTTTATAATAATACCAGTTCATTAATATTCCATTACCTAAAATTAATGATACCGCTGTTCCGATTGCTGCTCCAACTGTTCCCCATTTATTTATACACCAGATACTAAGAAACACATTACTTACAGCTATAACCAAATATGTCACTGAGCGAAACTTATGCATATTTTTTGCCATTTGAATCTGAATACCCAAATTCTGTATTAGCGGAATTGTTACCGGAAGTAATAGAAATAATCCTATCCTATATGAATCTCCATATTCCTCTCCTGCCCAAATATGTATAAATGACCGTCCAAATATAACGTACCCGGATATAACAAGAGCAAGTATCATAAATTGTATTCGCCCAACTCTCGAAAATAATTCCGTAAGCTTTTCGTTATTATTTTCTTTAGCAACCATAAGATTTACCCTTGGAGTAAATACACTTGAAACCGAGGTTGATAAACTCATATACATACTATTAAGCTGTCCTGCCACGCCATAAACAGCCACTGCAATTGTCCCGGACATTCTTCCAAGCAGGAACTTGTCCACACTCCAGTTAATTTGATTAACTACATCTCCCACAAAAATAAATGCAGTAAAAATCCACATCTCTTTCAGCAAAGCGAAATTAAACGATTTGAATATAAATTTCGTTTTCAACTTCCTTTTACAATAAAATATGTTTATTATTAATGAAGCAAACGTTAATGCAGCTGATACTGTTACCATCGCAACTGAGCCAAACCCCATAATCAACAATGGCAGGGTCAAAAACGGATTAAGAAGCATGCTCAAAAATTCAACCACTCGTTGAAAGAAAAACTGTTCATGCGCTATAACAATACTGGAGAATACACTTTTTATAAAAGAACACGCCAAACTTACTACCATAATTGCCATTAAAATACGTGCTTTATATAATTCATTTTCAGTCAGTCCATTCCCCAGAATCACCTTGGCATTTAAAACAAGTACTCCGCCGCATATTAGACATACCACAGCAATAACACTAAAAATCACAAAAAACATTCCGTTAAGCTGTGCTATTCCATTCTCATCATCGTCAACTTTATATCTTGAATAAAACCGCATATATGCGCTTCCAAAACCAAGGCTTAATAAACTAAGATATGATATAACTGAATATACAAGCTGATATAATCCATACTCACTTTGTCCCAGTAAACGAAGCATAATAGGCGTATATATCAATCCGGTTAATATATGTATAGTCTGAGTAGCATATGAAAGTATAACTCCCGCCTTTAATTGATTAATTCTCATTATATAAATTAATACCCCTTTTTCAAAATCTTCCTCACTAAATCCAATCCCCAACGCATTACCGCATAATATACCTGCACCGGCTTTGAAGGAATCTTTACAAACTTATTTAGCGCCGATTCTATTCCATTTTCAGAATATTCTTTGTAGAAATCATCTCTATTCGTATTTTTTATCGTCGGTGCACTTAATGTTCTCTGTCCGGCAGCTGCCGTTTCAAAATCACTTTCAAATATCTCAAGCTTTGATGATATACCATCAAATAAATCTACACCCTTATCAGTATTTATTAGTACAAGCGATATGCCTTTATCATCATCTCTTTCGGGATACTTTTTCCCTATTCCCCAGAAATCACCAAGTGTTATATCTCCCTGCCTATGCTCTGTTGTAAATTTGCATTCATAGCACGATGGACGCAAAGACATATTATTCAAAAACATTGACAAGTATTGGTCATATCCGCAAAATGTAAAATATCTCCGTCCATCTTCAAAATGCACATCAATATATAATCGCTTCCAGCTTTTTTCCTTGCTCCTAAAATTAATTGAGATCGGCTTTGAATCAAATCTTTTTTCAATCAGAGCAATATAATCCTTAAACATTCCCGGTGAAGGTGTACCATGACACAGCACATCTATTAATATTAAATTATCATAGCATTTGCCAAGATAATTTTTTAATCCTGCTATTTGGCACGGAGTTCCCGAATACAGCACCAATTTGCCGTTTTCAAGCAATTCTTTTGCCTGAGAATATGTATTGCCTACATCACTTTGAACATACTTTGAGCTTTTTAAAGCCTCCAATTCAGATATAGTCGTAACTGCAATATGCTGTGCAACAAGTTCTTTACTCATTGCACACCCGAAAACAGTACCACCGTTTTCTATTACGTATTTTGCAAGCTCAAAAAACGTGCCGCCTGAAGAACTTGTACTTCTTGTTTTTTCATTTTTATTCTTAACAGCATATACCTTTTGTACTTTGTTATTTTCATCACGATTTTTAATCGGACAAACTTTTATACATTTTCCGCATGATATACACTGTCCTGTATCAACCTCCGGATAAGCAAATCCTTCCGAATCCGTTTTCATCCTAATACATTGCTTTGGACAACTGCTCATGCAGGACCCGCAACCGCAGCACTGTGATTTATCCTTTATTTTTATCATTTTCTTATTTTATTCCTTATATTTTTCGCAAAATTATACGCTATTCCATATAAATGGAAAATTAATAAAAAATCCTTTTTTAACAGATTCACATATAATTTTTCCATGGAACTCATTGTAGACATATCAAATTTTTCTATCATTTGTTTTATATCGGATTTTTGTATTGACTCTTCCAAAAACTTTGTTTTTTCTCTTAGAGTATCCGTATTATTTTTATTCCATATTCCTCTTGCTTGATTTTTTATAAATCCTATATACCTTCTCTGTACATTCCTCTTGTAAAGCGTTCTATTAAAGTCAGAGCTTTCCATTATACCATTAAACCGATTTAGAATATATATTGATTTCTTAACCCCTAATTCACTTGGTTTAACATATTCATGCATTACAGAACTACTTCTTTGCACATAATGGTATAATGGTTCATTAATAATTGAAATCTTTTTACAGTGAACAATATATTCAGCATAGAATAGCCAATCTTCTGCAAATCGTATATATGTATCAAATAATATATTGTTATCTGATATTATTTGTTTTCTGAATATCCCTAAAACCAATGAGGTTGACATAGACGTATTCCCATTATTTTTTGTCCCAAAAAATAATGGTTGAAATACTTCCTCTATATCATATGTTCCATTGCTTATAGGAAGTTTGTTTATATATATCCGATCTCCAAAATCCATATAATATCCGCAATACACAATATCACTGTCAGAACTCTTTATTTCTCGGCATAATTTTTCAACCATGTTTTTTTCCAAATAATCATCAGAATCAACAAACATAATATATGTTCCGTTCGCTTCCCGCAAACCTTCATTTCTTGCAGAGGATACACCACCGTTGCTTTTATGAATTACCTTTATTCTATCATCTTTTTCTGACCAGATATCACATTTTTCTCCGGATTTGTCTTTAGAGCCATCATTAATCAAGATAATTTCAATCTTCGAGTAACTCTGATTAATCAAGCTTTCAATACACTTATCTATATAGTTTTCAACATTATAAACAGGTACAATTATACTTACCAAATCTACCATTTTATTCTCCAACCAATTCCTTTAAAACCTTACCTGATATTTCAGCCTTTTTCTTATACTCCGGCATGAAGCTGTTTAATCTATTCTTTATTTCTTCCTCATGCTCAATAAGATATTTGAATCCTTCTATCGTTGCCTTTGGATCATTAAAGGTCTGTACCGGAAGTACAAGATTTTCTTCATTCCCAAATATATCCCTTGCGATTCCTTTTGACTTTACTGAATATCCAAGTGCCAGAGCCGGGACTCCGGTTGAATATGCCGCAACAATCGAATGAGTACGCGCGCCTATAAAGAATCTGCATCTTGCAATATATCCTTTCAGCTGCTTACAGCTAAGTGAATAATCATCTAATAGCAATACTCTGTTAGTATGCTTATACTGCTCAAATATTGGTCTTAAGGTATCCATGTCATCTGTATAGCTTAATCTTACATGCGGAACAAGCACTACATTCATGTCTGTTTCATTTAAAATATAATCTATAAGGGCATATATCGATTTTACAACCTGTTCCTTATTTTTAGTATAGTTTAAAATCATCGGGCTAAGGTTAATTCCTACCATCTGTCCTTCCTTCCAATTTTCCGGAAGCGGTAATTCTTCTTTTTCAAGAAGAAATGCCGGGTCTGCCACAAGATGCACTTTCCCTTTAAATCCATTTTTAATAAATGCTTCATATGTAATACTATCACGAACAGTAATAGCATCAAATAATTGCAAATGCTCCGCAAGCTCTCCCGATAATTCCTCAGGCTCCACAGAGCAACCCCAAAGCATCATTTTCTTCCCGCTTTTCTTGATCACTCTTTCTGTGGGCCAATATATTTTACCCTTATTATAACAGTAATTATCTCCGCCAATTGCAATACAGCAATCCATATCTTTCGACATTTCAATACAAGGCTTGTCTATTTCAAACTTATCCTGAATTCGCTTACTGTTAAAAGTTCGCCTATCAATTTGATAAACAAAATACCCCAACGTTCCACGCCTTAACCAACGTGTATTCTGAATAATTTTATGTATTGATTTTATATTATACTGTTTATCCTGATCAGCATGGTGCGAACATAAATATACTTGTGCATTTTTAATATTTTTTAATACTTCTGCTGATATAGTAGTTGCAAGTGCCTCGCAGCCATGATTATAGCTGCCTCCATGCTGATATAACATTATCTTTTTCATATTTATCTCCTTAATATTGTGCAATATCTGCCCCACGACGTTCAGTTGGAAAACTATTTCCATACTCCGATATTTTTTTTGCCGGTACGCCACCAACGGTTATATTTGATTCCTCTATTGATTTCGTAACTACCGAATTTGCTCCGATAACAACCCCATCAGCAATTTTTACTTTTCCAATAATTTTTGCTCCGGTACTTATATATACATTATCGCCAATTTCTGCAGTATCATCATTTCTGCCATTCATTCCTATACATGTTAATGGATGTAGTCGACAATTCTTTCCTACTCTCGCCAAACCGTTCACTACTATCGTACCTATATGACTTATTGAAAATCCAGGTCCAAATACATTTATCGGAACACCTATACCAGTTTTTACTTGCATTCTGAAAAGTCTATACTGCAATATTTTATACGGAATTTTAAATATCCCATTACATTTACAATTATGATAATACTCGTTCTTCCTAAGTAAAATCTGATATTTCCAAATAACATCTGATTCATAAATTGATATCAGATGCGGTCTTTTTCTTGAAACCCCAAGAGCGATTCTGTCCGCTTCAAGATAATACTCTAAATCTCTTTTATTTTTTATCATTTCTTGATTTTCCTTAAATAGCCTTTAATTTTTCTTCCCCATTGAAGCCTGCATTCATACTTTATTCCACACCATATTAATGTATTAATTCTTCTTTTTTCTGCAGCTTTATACATTTTCACTGCATGATTTGCTTCATTTTGGTATACATCTTCTCTATAATCATATAATGCTTTCATAAACATTTTGTCATTCAAAATATCATTTATTTGTCTTCTCTTTTCATCATAACTGCACTTATCGCGAATAATCATTCTTAAAAATGAAGCAAGACGCTTTGTAAAACATATATATACTTCATTTATAAAAGTTACATCAGATATACCATTTTTATTAAAGAAATTTAATATACCTAAACATGCTGTTTTGTATTTCTTAAACAAATCGGCATGAAATCTAATTATCGAACTATCTCCTATCTGTCGATAAAAATACAATATTTTATCTATATAAACTACTTTTTCTGCTACGCTAACAGCTTTCCAGTTGAAAAACATATCTTCTCCAAAAGTCATTTCTGTATCATAGTAAATGCAATAATTCCTTAATATACTTAATTTGATAATCCTGTTACATGATGAACTTCCTATACCCTTATTCATGCTTTTCATAAATGCAGTGTCTTTATTTGAATTTTCCAAAACTAATATATCATACTCTTTATTTTGATATTGATTCAAAGCTTTATCATCATAAAATGTAATGTAATTACACATTACAATATCTGCCTCTGTGTCTCTTGCAGCTATATATAAATCTTGCAAATACGAGACTGATAATAAATCATCCGAATCAACAAAGCACACATATTCTCCGACTGCATTTTTTATCCCTATATTTCTCGTATCACTTACTCCGGTATTCTTCTTATCAATCACCTTAATACGCTTATCTTTTTTTTCATATTCCTTAAGTATAGCAAGTGAATTATCCTTAGAACCATCATTAACAGCTATAACCTCAAAATCCGCAAACGTTTGATTCAGCACACTATCCAACGTTTCCGCAAGATATTTTTCCGCATTATAAACCGGAATTATTACGCTTATTTTTACACTCATTTTCTAAATCCTCTATATCTCTTACAATAAAAAATATATCCGGGGATATATGCCACTGCTGCCCAAAACGGATATACCGCATTTTTGATAATCCTTTTCTTTTTATGTGCTATTGCCATAGCAATATATCTTATTGAGTCACTTAAACGCTGCTTACTGTTTGCATCCAAACAAAGCCTTTGATTAATATATGTAAAATATCCCTGAGGATTATTATATAGAAGTCTTGCCATTCCTGCTGTATATCCATCATCAAGATAGTTAACACCATATAATGATTTGCGCAGAATTCTCAACTTTCCTTCTCTGTCAAGCAAGTCATAAAGATACGCTTCCGGAACAAACTTTTCCCCTTTAAATGAAGGAAATTCATATTTTTTTATGAATTCACTCTTATATATCAGCATTGTATCTCCAACCAACTTATGACAATCATATCCATCTTTTAATGTACTGCTCTCAACTTTATTGTCTATAAATGTAATATTCTTTTTTGTTGAAACGTCATATTTAAATGCCAATATTCCTATTTCATCTGTTAATGTATCTGCGCATTTTATAACCTCATCAACCGCCTCCGGTGCAAGCATATCGTCAGAATCAACGCAAACAAATAACTCAGTCTCTGTTAATTCTACACCCTTATTATGAGCTGACATTTTACCCATATTTTTTTGATAATAATACTTAATAGAAATTCTTTGTTCATTTATCCAATTTTCTATAAGTTCTTTTGTATTATCTGTTGAGCCGTCGTCAACAATTAACCATACAAAATTATTATTAGTCTGTTTTGTTAAAGACTCATATAATTCCGGCAGCTTATACGCACGGTTATAGGTTGGTGTAAAAATTGTCAGTTTCATATATCAATCCAATCCGAGGTAATATTCCTCTATGTATTTTCCTATTGTTTTTATATTATACTTAGAGTTCAGCGCCGCCTTCGACAGCTTTGATCGGTCACTTTTTTCAAAGGATTTTTTTATCTTCTTTATCCATTCACTGTCATTTTCTTTTAATGACATTCTGGTTAACAGTCCTGTTCCGATATCTGCCTCCGGCGGAACAGCATCAGACGCAACGCATTTTAAACCGCTCGCCTGAGCTTCAATCAGTACGATTCCTAATCCCTCATGCAATGACGGAAACAAAAACATGTCTGCGGCACATAATATTTCGGGAACATCTGTGCGGCTGCCCAAAAACATTATATTTTCAGACTTTGACATTGCCTGTATCTCTTTAAATAACGGACCTTCTCCTACAAGTATAGCTTTAATATGCTTGTCCTCTTTGGTCATTTTGTTCAGAAGTTCTATTATTCTTTTATGATTCTTTTGCTCGGCAAATCTTCCTACATGACAGATTATCTTATCATTTTCATCAAATCCAAAAGAATTTCTTACTTGCATACGTTTATTGTTATCAAATACAAATCGTTCTAATTCAATCGCATTTTCAAGAATTTTACACTCTCTCCACTTTGACGGAAATAACCATTTTGCCGCAAGCTCCGAACATGCAAAAAAATGGTTTGCATTCCTCTCTATAGGAATACCTGTTATTCTTTTATAGAGTTTAAAAATTACCGGTAAATCTTCTCTTGAATTATGCGAATGTGCTATTCTATGCTTTATCCCGGACGTTTTCGCCGCTTTCATAACCAATCCCATTTCTGCATGAGTATGTGTATGAATTGCTGTATATTCAGAATGCTCTTTAAAAAATTTCAAAAGCTCTTTATAATATCTGCTCTTTCCTGTATTGGGAATATAATATATTTTCCCTCCCATTGCTCTTATTGCAGCATCAATACTTCCCGGCTTCTGAGTTAAAAAATCAAATGAAACCTTGCTTCTGTCTATATTGCGGTACAAATTCATTATAACCATCTCTGTTCCGGCATTGTTCATCTGTGGATATACTTGCAATATTTTTTTCATCATTACCATTCTTATTCAAAAAAACTCCTTCCCAGAAATATATTCATAACATAATTTTTAAGAGCACCACCATCAAATGCATTTATATATCTGAAGTATCCAAATCCACACCAACCAATAGTTGCAAGATATACGAGTTGTTTATATTGCCCTTTTCGTATCATACATAAATATGATAATATAAATCCATAAGATATTGTAAAATAATCTTTTATTCTTGTAATTAGTATATAATTCCTAAACAAAGTGAATATCGGAAGCAGACATATAAACATCTTTATCATTATATCCGATTTTGGAAATACGTCTTTTATTTCATCGTAGAACTTCACCAAAAAGAACATCACTCCAAAATATTCTATTGTATGAAGCCAGTTTATCGATTCCACATTCCCTCCCATAATCAGATTTTCAGCTTTTTCCTGAGTTTTTTCCGTCGAAAACAAATTAAAGTTTAATATCGGCTCTAAAACTCTCAATACCGGTACATTTAAATATGAAATAATTATCATAGGAATAAATATCATATTCAGCCTTATTAAAAGCTTTTTTGATAAGTTAAGTTTTCCTATAAAATATACAACTGACAGCATTATTGATGAATTATGCGTTAAATAACATAATATCCATAATATATAATACCTCTTCCAATTTTGTCTTTCTATATCCTTCATCATAAGCATAAACAATGCGATAGTAGTTGTCTGTCTTATACTTATAAAAAAGTCGTAAAAATACATTTTATATAAAACTATAAATATAACTACGGTAAAATTATTCGTATACTCTCTTGTTGCAAAATATATTAAACTTATTACGAACAGCGAGTGTACAAATATAAATCCGTAATAGGAAACTCCTATAGTTTTAAAAAAAGAATTCAGAAATAAATAGCCCCTTTCCATTCCAAAGACCGCATACCTATCATCTATTGATGAAAAATATCTAAAAAAATCCCAAAGCTTTGGAGCATTTCTGTAAATTATACGATAAACATTAAAATCAGTTCCGCCAACATTACGCATACCGGCTACCAATATAAGTACGCATATTGTTATAATATTTATAATTCTTTGCTGATTATTGCTTTCAAGCGTATGATTGCGCTTTGTAAGCTGCATTTCAAACAATAATGCAAAAACACAAATAACAAATACTCCAGCCAGCGTTACCATATCATCTATCTCCCAATATTTTTATAAAAACTTCCAATCATTCCTATATATTCTCTTATATTATCAATTTCATTGGCTCGGCATAAAGCATATTTTGACACACATTCATAGTAATCTTTATCTGTACAAAGCTTAACTATCTCTTTTGCAAAAGTCTCATCTGTTTCAAATAGTCCTCCACAGCGGTCATTCACAATTCCCGGCAAGCCTCCAACAGGAGTTGCCAAAACCGGTTTTCCAAGCGCCAGCGCCTCAACAGCCGCCAGACCAAAGCCCTCCCAAACTGACGGTATGCACAGCATCTTTGAATTTTTCAATATTCCATACGGATTCGACACAAAACCTTTAAGTGTTATATTTTCCTCCAATCCAAGCTGCCGGACTTTCCGTTCCACTGCTGACCTAAGATCACCCTCACCTATCATTACGGCAGAAACTCCGGGGTGTATTTCTTTTACCTTACCTATAATATCTATAAACCTCAGCGGATTTTTTTGTTCTGTAAGACGTCCCAAAAAAACGACGTCATATGCTTCACCTGCTGTATTCTCCGCCGCCTTCTTTATCTTCTCTATATCAATCGGATTTCCTATAACCTCGGATTTATTTCTAATTAACCTTCCAAATACATACTCCTCAAATACTGATTCGGAAACTCCAAGGATTCTCCTATATTTTAAACAGCTCAGTCCATATATAAATGAATTCGCGCAATATGTCTTTATCCACGGTGAATTATTATGTATATGAGAAATTACCGGTGTTTTTCCTGCCGCTGCAGCACATATTATACTTGCCGTAAAATCATGAGCATGAATAATATCGGGATTGTACTTTTTTCTAACTCGTTTAATCTCTTTTAACGACATTGAAGAAATCGGTTCAAATTCTATATTATGCTTCTCAAGCACCTCCCTTATCGCACCGTCAAACGAAACATAAATAAATCTGAAATCGTACTTTTCAAACCGCCGAAAACCTTCTATAATTGTTATTACGACATTTTCGGCTCCGGAATATGAGCCTGTATTTAAAATATGCAATATTGTCTTACCCATATTTCCCTCCGGTTTAATAAATCTTTTCCATATCTTTTTCTACAACATTTCTGTCAAAGTCTTGTATTATTCTATAATTACTTTTTCTCATCTCATAAAGCAATTGCTTATTATCACACAGTTTTTTTAACGCAGTTTCAAATTCATCAACTGACGCCGGATTGCATAAATAACCATTTACTCCATCCTGTATTAAATCCACATTACCACGTATCTTTGATACTACACAAGGCAGCCCTGCAGCCATTGCTTCCATTAAAGCAACCGACAGTCCCTCTCGATACGACGGAAAACAAAATACATCTGCACAGTTGAGCAGTTCCCTTACATCTGTTCTATAACCGGCAAATATTACTCTATCTTTAATTCCCAGTTCCTCCGAAAGTCTTTCAAGATATTCTTTTTTATCTCCTTTGCCGCATAATATATACTTAAATGGTCTGTCTATTCTGCTTAATGCTTTTATAATAACCTCTTGATTTTTATTTCTATTCAGCTCTCCTACAGATAAAAAGACTATTTCATTGGTTATTTCAAATTCTGAAAACTTAGCATTTTTATCCGGCACAACATTTTTTATAGTTTGTGTATCAATTCCTACACCGGGTACATATTCCGTTTCTTTAGCATGGAGCAGCTTCTTTGCTCTTGCATAGTCCTCTTTATTTATTGTGATAAGCGTATCAGTAAAAAATGAGCATGCCCACTCAACAGGGAAAAACGTCAGCCAGTTTACAATAGGCGCACCTTTAAAAAAGTGAAATCCATGCGCTGTATAAATTACCCTTGTCCCATATTTCTTCCTTGCGTGCTTTGCGCCTATCCTTGCGACTACGCTTCCAATCGGAGAATGGCAGTGAAGAAGCTCATATTTGTTTTCATCACACAGCTTTTTTACTGCTTTATATGAATCGACAATTCCTTTTATATCAGATATTGTCCTCGGAATAGGCATATGAATAGTATGTACTCCGTCAACCTCAAGTCTTGCCCGAACCTCATTAACCCTTTGCTGTGATGTTGTACTTCCGTTTTCAAAGTTCGTCACAACATCAACCTGATACCCCTTATCCTGAAGCAACCTGATATTCTCCATATTAAATTGATCAATCATAGATGCTACAGACGCAAGCATCAGTGCTTTTTTCATATTCTTATACCTCAGTCTTTCTTATACTTTCCTTGAAATCATTAACGCAATACGTAAACTCAGCATATTCAGACATACTCTTATCGTACACCAAATCACCAAACATCTTATTAAAGGTTGTTACCTTATTCGACAACGGCTTTAGTATCGGATTAAATAAATTTAATAACCATATTTTCTTACCGTTTATCTCAGCAATCGTTTTCACAAGCTCTGCTGTATTCACATATTCCTTGTTCTGCGGATAGAATATTCCATGCTCGTCATTGTCTATCATAAGCTTGATAAACTCACACAGATTTTCTATGTGAAGCATACTGCGTTTATTTTTCACTCCCGGAAATATAGGTGTTTTCTTTGCTAATTTTGACAGCCTCGGATAGTTTCCCTTTGAACCCTTTCCGTAT
>JAUNPN010000186.1 GCA_030536655.1 bacterium
CAAGTTCAATGCGTGCTAAGCCGTTAGGCGTTAATTAATCAGTGGTTCCTTAAAACATTTTGTATGCACTCTCTTGTATATGTCTTTGAAACAGTTATCACATCAGCCGCTGTCACAGCTGCTGTATTATTTTTTTTAGAATCTCCGCTGATTTAAATTTTATCTTTATTTCGCCGTTATTTGTGATAACGTCATAGGTTTCATCCTTAAGCCTTTCCTTAAGCTGTTCTCTCGCAGACTCACTGTTTCCGCGCGCATCCTCCATACATACCGGAGGATAAAGCACGCACCACCAGTTATGTCCGTTTCCGTTTCCTAAAACAATTCTTACAGCCTTATAACGTCCCCTTGGCAGAGTTATGTCGTTATAACGTCTGAGCGGAAACTCCATTTCTGTGAATTCGCCGTATGCACCATAGCTGAAATTGTTTTCGGCAAGTACGCGCCTTGCTGCCGAAGCTGCTTGCTGTGCAGCCTCATCAGGGGTAAGCTTTGAACAGTCTACCTCGGAAATTACAGCATCGCGTACCTTTAGCTTGACGCTTTGATCCGCTTCGCTGTCGCTGTTTGCAATTATGTGCAGACGTATAAGGTTATTTTCGAGGTCTGTTTCAATATTCTCTGAATATACCGATACGGCAAGAGTGATTATCAATGCAATGGTCAAAATATAAGTAAGCTTTTTCATATATATAATCTGAACTCCTTTCACCAATTCGTTTGGGAAAAGAGAAGCGGTTCTTATCTTTTTCCAAACTTTTTCATATACTTGAAATAATTATTAACTTTAATGTATAAATTTAAACAGCTATGGAAAAATAATAAAAAAACATAAAAATAAGGAGCGATAAGATATGAAAAAGCTTATTTCTGTAATTCTCGGCGTAGTTCTGGCTGCGGCGGGAACTCTGCGCTTTGCCGAACCATCTGCTGTATACGCGGCGGGAACAGCCTCTGACCTTCAGCTGCTCGCGCGCGCTGTGAACGGAGAAGCGCGTGGAGAACCTTATGAGGGACAGGTTGCGGTTGCCGCCGTAATATTAAACCGTGTGAAACATTCGTCATTCCCTAATACTGTATCCGGTGTTATTTATCAGCCCGGCGCCTTTACCGCAGTTTCGGACGGGCAGATTAATGTACCGATTGCCGAAAATTCCACTGTATACAAGGCCTGCCGCGATGCAATGAACGGCTGGGATCCGTCTTACGGCTGTATATACTATTTTAATCCGGATACGGCTACAAGCTCGTGGATTTGGTCAAGAAAGCATGTGATAACTATAGGCAAGCATCGTTTTTGCAAGTGATAACGAAAAAATAAACTGCACATTAAAAAAAGAAATCTGCTTGATTCTTTTTCAATTATGATTTAATATGATATTGTGCGACAGAATTATGGTTTGAGCCGCCCATGGCGGCATGGAGGATTAAAATGGAACAAACAAAATCATCAAATAAAATTCATGCTGTTGTATACACAGTCCTCGGAATAGGAATTATTCTTCTGCTGCTGTGGTCAATGAGCATGAACAGAAGTGTAAGAGCATATGAAACGGATGCGGAGAATGGATACAACCGCGCGTTTCATGAGCTGTGCGGACATATAGACGAGATTGATTCTTTACTCAGTAAGGCGCGTCTTGCCAATGACCCGGCGGATCTGGCGTCCATTTCATCGGACATATTCCGCAAAGCCGAAGGGGCAAAATCAAGTCTTGGTCAGCTTCCCACATCACAGGTAAACCTTGAAAACACAGCCCGATTCCTGTCGCAGGTGGGGGATTACACCTATGTACTGTCACAGGATATGATTTACGGAGTTAAAATTTCTCAGGAGGAATATGACACTCTTGCCTCGCTTAACGATTACGCCGCGCAGTTGAAGAATTCGCTGTCTGATATTGAGCAGCGCATATACAGCGGTGAAATTAAGCTTACAGATACAACGGCGCAGGCGAAGCTTAATGAGGCAGAGGCGGCGTCCGGAAATGTTCTGGAAGATTTAGAAAATGTCGAGAGATCCTTTGACGAGTATCCGGCGCTGATTTATGACGGACCTTTTTCGGAGCATATAGAAAATCAGCAGTCAGAAATGATAAACAGTGCGGCAGAGATTTCGCGTGACGAGGCAAAGCAAAAGGCGGAGGAGTTTCTCGGAACAAAAAATCTTGAGTACGAGAGTGAATCGGAAAATACCGCTATAGATGCGTATACATTTACAAAAACGGATAATACCTCACAGACAAGTATAAGTGTAACAAAACGCGGCGGTTATATATTATTTTTCCTGACAAACAGGAATGTGGGAGAAGAAAAATACGACCCGTCGGCAGCAACGGAAAAGGCTCTTGAATTCTTGAAAAATCATGGATATAATGACATGGTATCAAGCTATTATGATAAGAGCAACGGAATTGCAACCGTA
Source organism: bacterium (assembly GCA_030536655.1). Taxonomy (GTDB): domain Bacteria; phylum Bacillota; class Clostridia; order UBA1381; family UBA1381; genus UMGS1958. The sequence continues at coordinate 2,426 of JAUNPN010000186.1, forward strand.
AACTTTGCAGCAGTACAGGACGGAATAACCTGTTACAGTGATTTGATAAAGGTGCGAGTTGCTCTTGATACCGGAGAGGTTATCGGCTTTGAAGCAAAAGGATATTTAATGAACCATAAGCATCGTGACCTTGCAGCACCGCAGCTGACTGCGGAGCAGGCGGGCGAATGTGTTTCAGCCTCACTTGAAGTGAGCGGCTCAGGTATGGCACTGATACCAAAGGATAGTCTGCGTGAGGTTTTATGTTATGAGTTTAAAGGAAACTTTTCAGGGAAAAATTTTATTGTATATATTAATGCTGAAAATGGACATGAGGAAAGAATTTTACTCCTGCTTGAAGGAGAGAACGGCATTCTGACAGTTTAGTGATTGTACGGCAGACACCCGGTGAAACAGTTCTTTGAATGATAGGCTCTAAGTAAAAAACAAATTATAAGGATAATAAATATATAACAAAACGGCTTCGGCATATTGATATAATCCCCTTAGAGTAGACACGTGAAATAACAAAAATATTTCATGCCTACACTAAGGGGGTTTTTCTATGGGCAGAAAATCGAAATTCAGTTATGAGGTAAAGCTGCAAACTGTACTTGATTATCAACAAAGTAAAGGTAGTGTTCAATCAATAGCTAAATCTGTCGAAGCAGGTAAAACATCTATAAAAAGATGGATAATGATATATGAATCTCAAGGCGCTGATGGACTGCGTGAAACTCATCATAACAGAGGGAGCAGACGCACGAAATCGGAATGAAATTAGCGGAGGAAGTATTGGGCGGCAAATATGAATTTGTACTTACAACGCATATTGATAAAAATTCAATTTATAATTACATTATCTTTAACAAGGTTAATTTTGTGGATTATAAAAAGTATTATTCCAACAAAATTACATATCGTTTTATCAGACGTACAAGCGACAGGATATGTAAAGAGGATTATCCGTTATCGAGCCGAATGTTAATAAGGGCAGAAGCTATGCCGAATATACAGCGGATAGATCGTGACATATGAAAAAGCACTTAATCTTAATTTAATTCAAAGATTAAGTGCTTTTTTATTCGGAATGTCATATAACCGATAAATTTTCAATATACGATATAATATGTTTCTAAAAAGGACAAATAACTCAACATACTGTGATAAATCCGTGTACTTATCATTCGTAGAAAGATTGCCATACACATATTATTTCAAAATAGTTTTAACTTATTCTACAATAACTCTGTCAATCATGGTCAGCAATCCGGCGCGGGTAAGGGCGCCATACGGCCACATATATCCGTCAGGTGTACCCTCTAGTATTTTAATATTATCAACCAACCAACATTCCTCAAACTCTTTTTTTACATTTTTAGGAATTCCATAACGCGACGGAGAAAAACCTGACAGAATTGATTGAAATTCAATATCATTATATTTTGAGTTTAGATATTTCTGCATTTCATGAATATCTTCCGGAATCTGAATGTTTAGATTTTTTTGTTTTATTTTTATCCGGGCCATTGCTAATGATGCATGAAGCCGTAGGGCATTATTATTGGGAAGAAAATGCTGATCCCATTCAAAACAATTGGCGTAATTTACATACGGTTCGGTGGCAAACGTTATTCGAGGAGGTCCATTATATACCATATATTCCGAAGTATAGTCCAAATAAGGATAATACCACGCTGATTCGTCCACGTCAACATAATCATACTGACGGTTAAATTTTTCTTGTAAATCAAAAGCTTTTACAAGCACTTTTATAAGTTCCGCTCTCGTAACAGGATTATCCGGTTTAAACGACCCATCAGGGTAACCTGACACTATCCCTTTATCCTGCCACTTTACTATTGTTTCCTCTGCCCAATGTTTTTTGATGTCACTAAAGCTTGTATTAGCAGCTGAAACGGATATGGTAGAAAAGAATAATATTGACGAAAGTAGAATGCTGATTGCTTTTTTCATAATGCCTCCTTATAAACAATAAGTTTTAGTTATATTCATCTCCTACTTTATAGGGATAGAAACTATCCCTATAAAATCCAACAACTTAATTATAATTGATAGACATTGTTTCGCTGTTACTACCATAGCTAAAGTTCATTTTTGATGGCTTTGCTATTAATGTATAATATGTGGCTGGACCGATTGTCGGAAAATTCCTTGTACCCTTAGTATAGCTGTACAATTTTTTATTACTAAATTTTACATTTGTAAAGCATGCCCCGCTTGTTAATAATGTTACTTGCCATATTGACATCAATCGACGTTCCGTTGAGCATGGCTTCATTTGCTACTTCCGCTTTGTTAAAACCTGCAATTATGTTTTCCCTACTATATTTTTCATATAATCTGCTGCGCTGATGTAATCAGGTTCCGCTGAATACATTTTAATATCGTTAGCTACTGTTGCTGGATTTGAAATTTCATCAACTGCCGCCGCACTTACATTCATAGCTGATACTGTTAATATTACCGTTAAACTTACGGCAATTGTCTTTTTTGAGTGATCTCATAACAATATTCCTTTAATTTATTTGCCGATTATGTTTTGCAAACAAACTTCTTACAGGGATTTCGTTTTTAGAAAAGAAATATAGCCGAAAGCCGGTGAGAACCAGC
>JAUNPN010000027.1 GCA_030536655.1 bacterium
GTGGGCATTGGCGGACATACAAAGACGGCAAACGCGTATGGATAAAGCCGCACGAGAGCAAGCGTGACAAGAACAAACTTATTGGTATTAAAAATGAACCCAGAATTTATAAGGTTGGAAAGTGAGGAAAACAAATAATGGAATATGTACAGAACAATTTAGCAGCCGAAGAAGCAAGAAACATTTCAAACTGTCTGTATAGTGATAAAAATGCAAGAGTTTATTGCAATGGTGTAGAAATTGATGTAAAAAATCTTATTCCGCATTTTGACAGCATGGATAAAAATCTGAAAACAGAAACATTAAGACTTACAAGACTTTCGGAGTATAGCCTTATAATAAAACAAACTTTTCCTCCGTCATGGCAATATACAAGGACTATTGTAAATGGTAAAGCGGTAAGGGTACGTTATGTAATAAGTGAAAAGAGGTGAAGTCAATGGATGATAAAAGAAACAGCGAGAATTATCCGGATCCAACGGCATATGCAGTTATCAAATCAATATCAGATGATGAAAAGAGGGTAAGTATGCTTATAAAGAGCATTAAGCAGATTGCCATATTATGCGGGTATGAAATTACTAACAGAATAGAAATAAGAGAGCGTAAGAGCGGTAAGCTCTATAGGTAACTCCGTCCCAACAACCACATTAAATCAACGGAGGTTATATAAAATGGAACAGTCAGAAATCATCAGAATAGCAGCTGAAACAGCGGCAAGAACGGCGATATCGGAATACAAGAAGGAAAGAGAAAAAGCGGTCAGGATAAATAAGGATAAACGGCTGAGAAATACAAAACTGTTGATGAAGAATTACAGAAGCCTTAAAGCGCATGTACAGAATGCGGTCTGTGACATTGGCGATGCAGATGAAAATGCCGTTGATATACTGGAATTAATGTGGGATACGGGCAAATCGGAAGCGGTAGTGGAGAGCATAAAACGCTCTGCACTGAGAACATATATCATCATTAATCACATTGACGCCATGCTTGCGGCATATTATAAGATGTGTCAAAGGTCGGAAGTGGCTCAAAGGCGCTGGGAAATCTTGAAACGTAAATACATAGATGATAATCCTATGAAGAACAGCGAAATTGCGGAAATATATTTTATAAATCCGAGAACAGTTCAAAAAGACATTGACTGTGCTTGCAGTCAGCTGTCAACTTTGATATTTGGGATTGACCGAGTGGAATGAGGGCATTTTTTGGGCATTGACAGGGCATTATAAATGTGATAAAATGATAGTAGTAAAATTCTAAATTTGAGAAAGCAGTATCCTATTTCCCGTAGGACGCTGCTTTTTTTGTGCCGGGAAGGGAGGTTTGAGAGAGATATTGCCCTCTGAATAATATATTTTGGAGGAAAAAAATGAGTGGATTATTGATTTTAGGTGTGTATCTTGTGGTTATGGTCGGAATAGCAGCTGTTTCTTCAAGAAAAAACGCATCTGTAAGAAATTTTAATGTTGCCGACGGAAATGTCGGGAAGATAATATCTATGCTTAGCATAGCTGCAACATGGATATGGGCGCCGGCACTTTTTACATCGGCAGAAAAAGCATATACTTCAGGAATTGCAGGACTGTTCTGGTTTCTTGTTCCGAATGTTGTTTGTCTTATGATATTTGCTCCTTTTGCATTATATATACGGAAACAGTTCCCGCAGGGAATGACCATATCCGGATATATGGGGAATAAATACGATTCAAAACGAGTAAGAAATGTATATCTTTTTCAGACAGGCGCTTTATCGATCTTATCAACGGCAGTACAGCTTCTTGCAGGCGGAAAGGTGTTGTCAATGATAACTGATTTGCCGTATACATTGGTAGTTTTAATTTTGGCTGTCGGAGGATTTTTGTGCGCTGCCTTTTCAGGAATAAAAGGATCAATAATAACCGATGCAGTACAGTTCATTTTAATAGCTGTATCAGCTGTAGGAATGCTTTTGGGAGTAACTCATATAAATGGAGTTGGCTCAATAGTAAATGGTCTTGGAGGAGCATCAGGAGCGTTCAAGAGTTTATTCGATAAAAACGGAATGGAAGTTTTCCTCGGATTTGGACTATCTTCTACTATCGGATTATTGTCAGGTCCGTTTGGAGACCAAGCCTTTTGGCAGAGGGCTTTTTCTATAAAAGGTGAAAAAATAAAATCATCGTTTATAGTTGGAGCGATGTTATTTGGATTGGTGCCGCTTATAATCGGTATTATAGGCTTTGCTGCCGCCGGGGCAGGTTATGCAACAACGGATACCGGAACTCTCACATTTAATTTTATAGCGGCTACTTTACCGTCATGGGTGATTGTTCCATTTGTGCTGATGATGTTATCAGGATTACTTTCTACTGTTGATAGTAATATGTGTGCAATATCGTCATTGAGTACAGATATGTTTGACAGTGAAGAACTAAGTACAGGAAGAAGCTGCATGATAATAGCGTCGATGCTTGCCGTGGCTGTAGCTCATATACCCGGTTTGACTGTCACACATCTTTTCTTGTTTTATGGAACGTTGAGAGCTTCAACTATGCTGCCTACTATAATGACATTAAGGGGAGTGCATTTATCTGAAAGAGGAATATTCACAGGAATAATTCTTTCGTTGTGCATTGGACTGCCTTTATTTGCCTATGGAAACATTGCAAATGATAATTTATATAAAGTTATAGGCTCGCTTGCAACGCTTCTTATATCAGGCTTAGCAGCTGTTTGCATGAGTAAAACAAAGGAGGTGCAGGCAGTATGAAGATAGAAACGATGAAAATAAGTGAGCTGAAACCGGCGGAAAAGAATATCAGAATTCACGGTTTTACTCAGCTAAAAGAATTTGAACGCAGTGTTCGGATGTTTGGTCAGATACGGCCGGTAGTTGTTGATGAAAACAACGTGATATTGTGCGGTAATGGTCTTTATGAAACCATGAAAAATATGGAGATTGAAAATATAGACGTATATCGCGTGGAAGGTTTAAACTCCAATCAGAAGAAAAAACTTATGATTTCCGACAATAAGATATATGCTTTAGGAGTAGATGACCTTAATACGTTTGATGCTTTTATTAACGAGCTCAGGGATGATTTGGATATTCCGGGCTATGATGATGAAATGCTTAGGTCTTTAGTTGCCGATGCGGAGGAAATCACCGATATAATATCTGAGTATGGTACTTTGGATGAGGAAGAAATTAACTCAATTAAAGTCAATTCAGAGAAAAAAGATAAATCCATGAATGAAGAACTCACTCCCAATAACAGACCCGTGCGTGATGAAAAAAATACAGAGGTATGCGTAGAGAGAACTGAACCGATTGGCGAAAACTCTGAGATGGAAACTGCTGAGCTGCTGCCTATAACAGAGCAGAGAAGGTTTGTAGTATGTACGAAATGCGGTGAAAAGATATGGCTATAAAGAGAAAGCAAGCGAGTATTTCAGTAGTAGAGGCGGCCAAGATACGGATAAGAAACGTGTTTAAAAACGGAGTTAAAGTATACATGTCATTTTCAGGAGGAAAGGACAGTTTGTGCTTATCTCATCTTGTACTGCAAATGATACAGTCCGGAGAAATCGAAGCTGATAATTTGACGGTTATATTTATTGATGAAGAGGCTATATTTCCGTGCATAGAAGAAACTGTGAAAGACTGGAGAAAGAAATTTCTAATGGCAGGTGCAAAGTTCGAGTGGTACTGTGTGGAATGTCGTCATTATAATTGCTTTAATGAGCTGACAAATGATGAATCTTTTATTTGTTGGGATAGATATAAAGAAGCTGTATGGGTGAGGCGGCCGCCAAAGTATGCTGTACGGACACATCCTATGTTTAAGCCGAGGGAGGATACATATCAGGAATTTTGTTATAGAATGTGCAACGACGGCATTACAATTACCGGAGTAAGAATGTCAGAATCAATACAGAGATTGAAGAATGTGGCTGCCACAAACAAAGCAAAGCATAAGATTACAAAAACATTTCAGGTATTACCTATATATGATTGGTCAGACAAGGACGTCTGGCTTTTTTTATTGAGAGAAAATATTAAAATCCCTGAGGTTTATTTGTTTTTATGGCAGATAGGTACCGGGCGGCGTCAGCTGAGAGTATCACAGCTTTTTTCAATAGACACGGCAAGAACGCTTGTGAACATGAATGAGTATTATCCTGACCTTATGGAGAGGATAGTCAGACGTGAGCCAAATGCCTATCTTGCAGCGTTATACTGGGATAGTGAGATGTTCGGGAGGAACACAAGGAAAAGAGCAAAGCTTGAAGATGCAAGTGAAAATAAAAAAGATTATAAAGCGGAGCTTTTAATAATATTCGGAGATATTGATAAATACTTTCCTTCGGGGCACAAGAGAGAAACAGCAATCAGATACAGAAAATTGTTTCTTCAGGTATGCTCGTTTGCAACAAATAAGGATTGCAGGCAAATATATGAGTCTATAATGAGCGGTGATCCGAAACTGAGAAACTTTCGTGCAATATATCATAGGATTTATTCTAATTATATCAATAGAGCGAAAGCGGAAAGAGGAGTGAAATAGCAGATGAATGATAAGCTTTTCGATCCTCTGAAGTCGTTACAGTGGGTAGACAGAAATATGCTCAAACCGAATGATTATAACCCTAACAAGGTATCGGAAGAAAATTTAAAGCTTTTGACACAATCCATACGGACTAACGGCTGGACACTGCCTATAGTTGTAAGACCGGATATGACTATTATTGATGGGTTTCATAGATGGATGGTATCCGGGCGTGAGCCGCTGATTACGGAACTCGGTGGAAAGGTACCCGTTGTGATAGTTGACCATAGCGACCATAGTGAAGATATATATGGAACGGTTACGCATAACAGGGCAAGAGGAACACATCTTTTGGAGCCAATGAAGGCAATCGTAAAAGAACTTATGGATAATGGCAAGACGGTGCAGGAGGTAGGTAAGCAGCTGGGCATGAAACCGGAAGAAGTTTTTAGGCTGTCAGATTTTAGTCGTGAAGACTTCCTTGAGCTTATGACTAAGGGTGTTGAGGATTATAGCCGGGCTGCTTATGTGACGTCGATATGATAATTTTGAAAACAACTCAAAGAAAGAAGGTGGTGAACATGATTGGAGATACGAGATAAAGCCTATAAGGATTATCAAAAGGGAATGAAGTATAAGGACATTGCGGAGAAATACGGAGTGTCCTTATCAGCAGTGAAATCATGGGCGTCACGATATTGGAAGGCTGCAACCAAAGAGGGAAAGGCTGCAACCTCCAACAAGAAGAAGTCGCAACAAAAAGGCAGAGGAGCGCCCAAAGGAAATAAGAATGCGGTAGGCAATTCGGGCGGTGCCCCGATACATAATAAGAATGCGTTAAAGCATGGCGGATATACGGCGGTATACTATGATACTCTTGATGATGAAGAATTGGCAATGATTAATGATATGCCCCATGATGAAGAAGAACAGTTAGTGATGCAGATAGAACTGTACTCCGTCAGAGAACGTCGCTTGCTTAAAGCGATTAAGAAGTACTCGACGGCAAAAGGAGATGTTATTATTGATTCAATAACAACCACAGAGGAAAAGAAAAAGTTTCGTTCTGATGAAGATAAGGCCAAATATGAGGAATTAAGACAAGCGAAAATTGATGAGGAGAAAATCTCGTATTTATATGACAGATCCACACAAGCGACAGTTGTTGAGAATAATTATAAGGTTATCTTAGCGCTTGAAACAGAATTATCACGTATACAGCGTAATAAGACATCCTGCATAGAAGCATTGCTGCGGCTAAGAAAATCGAAGAATGACAGCGATGCAAGGCTTTTATCTGTATCAGATGCTGAAACAGTGAATATTTACATACCGGATAACGGGAGGGATTGACAATGGAGTTAAGACCACAGCCCGGACCGCAGGAAAAATTCCTTGCAACATCAGCCGATATTGCAATATACGGAGGTGCGGCGGGCGGCGGTAAATCATATGCGCTGCTTATGGAGCCGCTGAGGCATATAAGTAATAACGGATTTGGAGCTGTTATCTTCCGGCATAACGCTAATCAGATTATGGCTGAGGGCGGATTATGGGATACTTCATCTAAGATATATCCGTGGACCGGTGCTCGTTCATCAAAAAATCCCGCTCCGACATGGACGTTTCCCGGAGGTGCAAAGGTTTCATTTGCACATTTGGAGTATGAAAAGGATAGGTTGAAATGGCAGGGTTCACAGATAACAATGATAGGATTTGACGAGCTGACTCACTTTTCAAAGAGTCAGTTTTTTTATATGCTGTCGCGAAATCGTTCTGTGTGCGGCGTACGTCCTTATGTCAGAGCTACGACTAACCCTGATGCTGATTCGTGGGTTGCTGAGTTTATCGAATGGTGGATTGACCAAGATACCGGATACCCTATTCCGGAGCGTTCAGGAGTGCTAAGATACATGGTGCAGTTAAATGATGCGCTGTATTGGGGTGACAGTCCGGAAGAACTGGTTGATAAAACAGGGTGTAAGGTTGAACATGTTAAATCGGTTACGTTTATAGCATCCAAACTGTCTGACAATAAAATACTCATGGAGAATGACCCCGGCTATGAAGCAAACCTGAATGCCTTATCGGAAGTCGAAAAGGAACGGCTTCTTAATGGCAACTGGAAAATTAAGCCGGCGGCGGGACTGGTATTCCCGCGTTCTAAGGCAAACTTTATAGAAGCACTGCCGAAAGTTGTACGTTGGGTACGAGGCTGGGACCTTGCAGCAACAGACAAGAAGGAAAAAGGAGAAAACGGAAAACCGGCGTGTACGGCAGGAGTGCTTATGGGCAAGACATATGAAGGACGAATAGTTGTAGCGGACGTATTTAACAAGGCCTATGCTGCGGATGATGTACGTAAGGCAATCAAGGCTACTTGCATCATGGATAAGCAGAAATACAAGCGGGTCAGAGTGAGGCTGCCGCAGGATCCGGGACAAGCGGGTAAAGAACAGGCGGCATCGTATATTAAAATGCTTGCCGGATTTAATGTTACAACTGAGCTTGAAAGCGGTTCAAAGGAAACAAGAGCTGAACCGTTTGCGGCACAGTGGCAGCATGGCAATGTTGATATTCTTGTTGCCCCATGGAATGAGGAATATATTTCACAGCTGGAAAACTTTCCTGAGGGTAAGCTGAAAGATATGGTAGATGCTTCTTCATCGGCGTTTAATGAGCTTGAAAAGGCAAATACAAATAAAATGCCGGGCAGCATTGATAAAGTGACGTATTGGAGATGACATTATGGAAGATTTAAAAAAAGCGTCAAAGCACAAAGAATTGGGACGCATAGGACAGCTCAGAAGCGGCGGAAGAATGTATGAGGAATTTCTTCCGGAACTGCGCGGAAAGCGTGGAACGGAAACATTCTATGAAATGTCTGAGAACGATGATATGGTTGGCGCAATGCTCTTTGCGATAGAAAAGCTTATACTGGGTATTGAGTGGAGTGTCAGTCCTGCATCAGAGAAGTCAGAGGATAAGAAAGCAGCAAAATTTGTTGAGAGTTGTATGCATGATATGTCTGATACGTGGTTTGATACGATTTCAGAGATACTGTCTATGCTGATATACGGATGGTCAGCACATGAAATTGTGTATAAGCGTCGATTCGGCAGGAGAAAAGACAGATTTTTTAACAGCAAGTACAATGACGGATTGATAGGATGGCAGAAGCTGCCGATACGCAGTCAGAATACATTATATGAGTGGCTTTATGAGGAAGGAACAGACAATCTTATAGGAATGAGGCAAATGCCGCCGCCGGACTATGGTATTATCGATATTCCGATTGAAAAGCTGCTTTTGTTCCGTACGACAAAGAAGAAAGGTAATCCGGAGGGGCGGTCAATCCTCAGAAATGCTTACAGGTCATGGTACTTTAAAAAGCGTATACAGGAAATAGAGGGCATGGGAATTGAGCGTGACCTTGCAGGATTTCCGGTTTTGTATGCGCCGCCTCAGGTTGATATATGGGACGAGTCGGATCCGGATATGGTCAGGCAGCTTGGTATTGTTATTGATATGGTTACAAAAATAAGGCGAGATAAACAGGAGGGAACCGTACTTCCTGATGGGTGGAAGCTTGAATTGCTGACATCGGGCGGCACAAGACAGTTTGATACTAATAAGATTATTGAGAGATACGATACAAGGATTGCTATGACGGTACTTGCTGATTTTATATTGTTAGGACATCAGTCTACAGGTACATACAGCCTTGGGACGGATAAATCTCAGATGTTTTCCGTTGCGATTGGTTCATGGCTTGATACTATTGCGGAAGTGTTTAATAATAAAGCTGTGCCGGCATTAATCGATATTAACGGTGATGTATTTAAGGGAATAACCGACTATCCTAAGCTTATTCACGGAGAAATAGAAAACCGCAATCTTACGGAGCTGGGAGATTTTCTTAAAGCACTTTCAAGCGTTGGCGTTATGCTTGACAAAAATCAAGAAGACTACTTGTTCCAGGCAGCAAAAATGCCTGCACGAATTGAAACAGAGGTATAAACGTGTTTATATTCAGAAACAGATCAAACGGTGCAGAGGTACTGAAAAAGAGCTTGTGGCATAAGGTAAATAAGGCAGAGGACGAGGACGAACATCTTCAAGCGGTATCTGAGTTTATAGAAGAACATAAAGCTGTTTTTGCGGCGGCAGTACTGGCGGCCTTATGTGACAGCGGCGATGATATAAGCAGTGAAGCTGTACGACGTATAATGAACCGTGGAAATATTGAATCCGAAGGCAGGCTTACAGCGGAGGAATGCGGTAATATATACGAGCGAATGCAAAGAGCATTTGGAAGTCCTGATATTAAAAATGCCTATGAAGCCGCTGTGCCGCAGGGACATCGGCTTGTAGAGATAGATGTAAAAATAAGCAGAGAAGGAAACCAAGGCGGCTCAAGCGCTGACGTGCCGCAATTCGACTACGCATCGTCTTATAACAGATGGTGCAGACAGCATACCGGAAGGCTTATAGTACAGATTGATGAGCAGCAACAGAATAATGTAAAAAATATTATTAATGATAATGTTGCAAATAAAAGGTCTTATCAGGCGGCAGCGAATGAGATAAGGCAGACTGTTGGATTGACAGAAAGGCAAATCAGGGCTGTAAACAACTACCGGAGAACATATGCAAAAAATATTTTGAAAGATAATCCTGATATGGACGTTGCAGCAGTATATGAAAGGGCAAATCAAGCTGCTGATAAATACGCTCAGAAGCAAAGGCAGTATCGGGCAAATAATATTGCAAGAACGGAACTTGCAAAGGCTCAGATGAATGCGGCACTTGAATATATAAAGTGGGGGCAGGATAACGGATATTTCGGTCCTATGCATGGCGAATGGGTTGTGTCAGGTAACGCTCATGTATGTCCGATATGTTTGGACTTAGAAGGGGCGATTGTTGACCTTGCACGAGACCCTCTGCCGCCGATACATCCTCAGTGTGCGTGTGCAATACGTTTTTTGGAAGGATTTAAGGAAAGCACATTCAGTGATGAAATGAGGGATAAATATCTTGACAACTCCGGAAATAGTGGTATAATAAATAGTGAGAGAGGCATCAGCGGAAAAAAGATTTACAACACAGATATAAACAAAGTTGATTTAGATTATATATCCTCTAAAGAATATCGTGATAAATTCAGAATGTTGCCTTATAGCGATAAAACAAATGATAGTATATATAAATATGCAAAAGCTATGCTTACTCATAGAAACGGCACCAATAAAGAGGATATGTATTTAATTGATGTACATAGTGGTAAACTTAAGGGGAAGCAGGCAAGCAGCAAATCGGATTTTGAGGTTGATTATAATAAGAGTTTGACCGATGCAGTTAGAAAAGCCGAGAGGAATACACTTGTAAGCTTACATAATCACCCAACGGAGTTATTACCAACAGGTTCTGACTTTTCATCAATGGGTGCACACGGTTATCATTCAGGTATCGTTGTTTGTCATGATGGACGGGTGTATTGGTATAAGACAGGAAGAAGAGCCTTTTCTGCAAGGCTGTTAGATGATAGGTTGAAAAAATATAATGGTACAAATGGCTATTCTATAAAAAATCATGAACGAGTGCTGAACGAATTTAAGACAGAGTATGGGATAGACTGGAGGGAATTAAAGTGAGTATAACAAGGTATTATGAAGGTCCTGATATTTATGAGCCGGATGAGAGATCAACAGAAGAACTTGAAACAGCTATAAAAGAGGAAGAAGAACGTTGTAAAAATATGACTGAATGGGAAGAAAGTTGATTAACTAACGATTTATTTATGTTTACAAAAATAAATAAAAAGCACGTTTTCTGTGAATAACAGTTGACGTGCTCTTTTTGTGCAAAAAAATATGATAGGAGGAATTATATGAAGTTTAAAGATATGATTGAAATGCCGAGGGATATGCCGAAAGAGGTCATAAAAGGGCGTTTCAAGATAAAAAAGGCTGTCGATGATGAAATGCTTGCATTCGGATGGGCAAGTGTGGCGGTTCGGGCTGACGGGGAGCAGATTGAGGACTGGCACACTGATATGATTGACCCGGAGGATTTGGAGAATGCTGCCTATATATATGTTGAAAATTATCGTGACGGCGGCGAAATGCACGAGCGCAGCGGTGTGGGACATATTGTTGAGAGCATGGTGTTTACTCCGGAAAAGCTGGCAGTTCTCGGACTGGATGAAGGAACACTGCCGGCGGGCTGGTGGATTGGCATGAGGGTGACAGATACGGAGGTATGGAAAAAGGTAAAGGACGGCACCTATTCCATGTTTTCAATTGAGGGCGAAGCCGTCAGAGAGAAAATCAAGGAGGAAGTATGAAGCACAAGCTTAAGGATTTGAAAGTAAGCAGTGTAAGCTTTGTGGAAGAAGGCGCTAATCCTGATGCACACATCAAGATTACCAAATCACTGGAAGCGTTGCCTCCCTGCGATTCGAAAAACGAACATGCAGAGGACGAAGGACTGTTTGCAAGAATATGCAATAGTGTAGCAAAGGCACTGGGTATAAAGCAGGAAACAAAACCTGTGGAAAAAGGCCGTGATTTTAATGAAAAAATTAATGAATCGGCTCGGAGAGAAGTAACATCCGAAATGTGGGATGTGATGTACGCCCTTTACAGCTCGCTGTGCGAGGCACTCGATGATGAGGAAGAAACAAATAAAGCCGAAGCTATGCACGAGAACATAGAGCAGTTCAATGAGCATATAGGCGGTTTTATTGAGTGCTGGGCAAACGGTAAGAAAGTAAACTTCTCAGCTGTACATACGACAGAATGTATATCAATCGCTAAGGCGGCGATAGATAGATTAAACGGTATTATCGGAGAGGCAGATGTAAATACAGGCCCGGAAAGAGCTGCTGCCGGTGAAGGAAATATCGTAAATGATTTTATAATTGAGGAAGGAGAGTCAAATATGAAGATTGACAAGAGCCGTTTAACAACGGAAGAGTCCGCTTTTTTTGAAGCAATTATGAAGAAGGCGGCAGTGAATGAAGAGCCTAAGGATACAGGTAAAAAGACAGATGAGGAAGATATTGACCTTATAGAAGGAAAGTCCGGTAAATGCGCAAAGAGCGTACAGCCTCCGGAACCTGCACCGATAGGAGGCGGTACAGAAGGACAGACCGCAACTATTTATAAGGGACTTCCGCCGGAGATGGCGGCTGAGTTTGCTGAATTAAAGAAATTCCGCGAAGAAGCAGAGGACAGGGATTTAAGAGCGATTGCGAAGAAGTACGAAGTTATCGGCAAGAAGGAAGATGATTTAGTTCCGTTGTTCAAGTCCTTAAAGGCTGCCGGCGGCAGTGCCTACAATGATATGATAAGCGTTCTTGATGCGACTGTAGAAGCAGTTGAAAAGAGTAACGTTTTTAAGGAGATTGGCAAGAGTGGTCACCATGGAAGTGAGGTTTCATCAGTTGCAAAGGTTAAGAGTTATGCGACAGAAATCATGAAAGCATCTCCGCAGCTTACACCTGAGCAGGCAATGGCTCAGGCATGGACAGACCATCCGGAGCTGATGGAAGAATACGATGCGGAAACAGGAGGTAACGTATGAAACAGTATATTACAAACGGAATAAATAATTCTCCGACAATAGCTTTTCCGGCAGCGGCAGATATGCGTGATATAGGCGGTAAGGCTGTAAAGCTTAATTCTGATAATGAGGTCGTTATCTGCGATACAAAGGGAGAAAAAGCTTTGGGCATCGTCACAATAGATAACGATACGGAGATCTTACGGAATGACAGTGTTTCGGTTCAGATTAAGGACATCGGTCCGGCGATTATCGGAGAAGATGTCGCCGCACTTGATGAGCTTACTGTTTCGGAAACAGGCGCACTCGTGAAAGCGGGCAGCGGGGATAACGTTATTGCTATTGCACTAGGAAACTATAGCAAGGGCTCAGCCGGAAATATTCAGATTAATCGGTACATGGCAGCAGCGTCGGAATCAGAAAATGAATCAAAAACAGAGTAAGGAGGTAAGGATTAATGAATGAAGTTTTAAACAGAATAGTGAAAGGAAGAACACCGATTAATATACCGCTGACAAATATCAGCGTGGCATATCTCCAGAGCAAGGAAAGCGGCTCTGTCTCGTTCTTTCCGCAGGTACCGGTAGATTTATCAACCGGCACATATTATATCTTTAACAAGGAAGATTTACTTCGTGACGACGTGCAGAGAAAGCCGATTTTGGGTAAAGTAAACCCGACAATCGTAAGCTCAGACACGGACACATATAAGTGCTTTCCGGAGCAGATTATTCTTGGATATGATGAGATTATTCAGTCTGATTATATGAGATTAGGCGCTAAGGGAATGCTTAATATCCGTCAGTCAAAGTCAAAAATCATTGCTGACAAGATGTTTATTCATCGTAACAAGCTTTTTGCTCAGGGGTATTTCAAGAGCGGTGTATGGGGTACAGACCTTGTCGGCGGAACGGATTTTGCGCAGTTTGACAATGCTAATGCAACGCCGATTAATACCATATTGGAGACAGTTACGGCAATGAAGAGAAGCACAGGCAGAAAGCCGAATAAGCTTGGTATGGGTCAGAGAGTGTTTGACGCTCTTATTCAGAACCCGGACATTATGAACCGTGTAATCTACGGCGGAAGTACGCTTAATCCGGCTACAATTACAGAGAAAACCCTGGCTCAGATACTCGGAGTAGAAGAGGTTGTTATATTTGATACAATCTGGAACAATGCAAGGCTCGGAGAGAAGGAGAATACAGAGTTTATCTGCGATGAGAACTCAATGCTGCTTGTATATGCGACAAGCCACCCGGCAATAGATGAAGCTTCTGCCGGATATACCTTTACATGGACAATGGGACAGAATACAACACTCCCGATTATCGAATGGGATGGTGAGGAAGGCACATACTCGCATTATATCGGCGGTATGATGTCGATTGATACAAAGATTGTATGTAAGGATCTTGGTGTATTCTTTAAGAATGCCGTAGCTCCGCGGGCATAATGGAGGATTTATGTATCAGGTATTAAAAAAGTGCCGCATTAATGGCAGGGATTACGTCAAAGATGATGTTGTTAATGCTGATGAATTACGGCTGTATGAGGGTGAGAGACTCATACAGCTTGGATTTCTCATAAGGATAGCAGGTGAGAAGAATATGATTACATTGTTTGCTGATACGGAGCCTATAACACCGGAGCAGGTACTTCTCATTATGGATATTTTACAATCTAAACAGGCAGAAGCAATTGAAAAGGTTGAAAATTTAAAAAATGATGCAGATAATCGTGCAGTGCTTGAAATACTCTCAAAAGTTGATAATCGTGCAAAGGTAAGGGATGCGTGCATTTAGGCGGAGGTGTAGACATTGACATATTCATATGACCCCGAAAAAGCGAAGGAGAACGGCATAGACCGTATGAGGCTGGAGCTTGGTGATACACAGTTTAATCCGGCGGAGCTTACGGCAGCACTGTCAGATGAAGAATATGCTGCTATTATTGATATGAATCCTGGCTGGAAGAAGGCTAAACTGAAATGTGTGGAAGCAATACTCATGAAATTCAGTCATCAGACCGATATGAAGGTCGGACCTGTATCCTATGATTTTTCCGACAGAATCAATTTCTGGAAAACCATTTACGATAACTTGAAGGGCAGCAGTATAGGGGGAATTCCTGTGCTTTACGGCTCTGTCGGAGGAAAGATTGAAGGAAAGATGTATTTCCACGAGGATATGCAGACTAACCCGAGAAAGGTAAAAATATGATATATGCGCCTAACACGGTACCCGGATATGGATTTAAAAAAATACATATCTTGAAAAGAAGTCATTCTATAAGTACCACCGGCAGATCGATGCCGGAAAAATATAAAGACAGTGGCAAATGGTTCTGGGGGATTTTGGCGGCGGCAAGTCCGAAAGATATTGAACTGTACAGACAGAATCAGCACCCGGTGACACATACCATAGTGCAGCATGGGACAATAGAAACGGCTGATGAGGAGAACTTGCTCTATGTGGAGGGAGATGGTGCATATTCCGTATCTGTAAAGCCAAGTCCGAAAGGGATTGATACTACCATGATATATCATGTCGAGGAAAGAAGGGATTTGAATGAGCGAATTGAATGGAATTGTTCGGGAGACGGTGGACAGGATAAGAACTCAAATTCCGCAGAGAATGCCGAGGGTTGCTAATGAAATTCGCAATGGCGCACTTAATGTAATGCGTGGCGGTCCGTCTAAGCCGGGACAGCCCCCGGGAGTACGTTCCGGTACATATAGGGCGTCATTCAACCCTCAGGGCATGGGATTTACAGCAAGGGCATCATCAAATGTCTTGTACGGACCGTTTCTTGAGTATGGTACGTCAAAAATGGCGGCGCGTCCTCATGTGGACAGGATATTACAGGATACTTTGCCGAGAGCTATGGCGATATTGTCAGAACCGTACATATAGGAGAAATTAAATGTTAGAAGAGTTGATCTACAAGCACTTATCCGGCAGGCAGGAAATAACTGATAAGCTTGCACAGTACAGGAAAACAGCGGCGGTTTTTAATCAGACAGCGCCGCCGGATGTGGATGAAGGCTGGGATAAAGGACAGTATCCGAGAGTTGTATACAATTTGAATGCAAATTCGGATGTTGAAAGAAAGGTTGCCGGGACACTTCAGGTTGATGTTTATGTGCAGAACGGAGAAGGAAATCCGGAAAACTTTGCAGCTATAATTAAAGCATCTTTGGACGGTTATTTTTTTTCGGACGAAAATAAGACATACTCCATGCAGTGGGAATCTACGCAGTATCTTACAATGGCAAATGAACCGATAACCGCAGCGTCTGTATTATTCTCGTTTCTTGAATATCCGTCTCAGCTTACAGGCAACGAGAGAGACCCGATAGGGATTATAAATGCATTTACAAAAGAGTTATATCCGAATGCAAGAGTGATCGGAAATGATGATATTTCTGGTGCATGGGTGCCGTCAAACACTTCTCCGGCGGTATTCTGGAGATACGGCGAACGTGTCCTTGACGAAAAATTGTCAAGATGGGGAGCGGATTTTTATAAGCTGACGGTTTACGGACATGTCATTGCTCCCGGAACTGAGATAATGAACACAATGGCACGAGGTATTATATACGAATTATACTGTTGTAAGATTTTACAGTTTCCCGATCGGTCATGGATGAGGGTAGATTGGGACAATAGATTCCGCATTAATGCGGACATACGGAGAGATGGTCAGATTGAAATTAAGGTGACTTACTGCGAGCGGCAGTCAGAAAAACCGGCTGAGATGATGAACTACATCAACACATCACATAAGGGAGCGATGAAAAATGGAGAATAAGGAAAATAAAACAGCTTTATCTGAAAGCGCTGATTTAAAGACAGCTGAGGAAAGTATAAAGGGCAAGAAGTCAAAACGGGCGTCAGAGCCGAAGCAGGAAGAATCAAAGTATTCACCTGCCGACATTGTGGCAGCATATAAGCGTTTTGGGGTATCAAAAATGCTTATTAAGGCGGCAATGCTTAATAGCGGTGCAACCGAAGCTATGACTGTCAGTGAGGCGGAAAGTCTTATTGACAAATACAAGAAATCATAAAGGAGGAACAAATCAATGAGTAAATTTTTTGTTGAGGGAGAAAAGAAGGTTCGTCCCGGCGGTTACAAAAGATATACAACAGATGATACCGGAGCTGTAGTAGGTGCGATTGACGGAGTTTGCGCCTGTGTATTTACAGCAGATTGGGGCAGCGGAAATGTTGTTGCAATTAATAAGGGAGATTATCGCAACCAGCTCAAGAAGGCTTACGGAAAGGCGCCTAAGATTTTAACGGCAATGATGGAAGCCGGTCTTACAACTCTGTATTGTGTCCGTGCGAATGTAGGAGAGGGCGATACCGGAGCAACTCTTAATCTTACCGGGACCACCGCAAAAGATGCAGAAGCCGATGAAGTCACTTTATGCGAGAAATATCCGGGCAAGCTGGATATGTCTGTTACTGTAAGAAGCTCTGTTTCAAATCCCAATAAAAAGGAGCTGCTTGTGTTTTGCGGAAGCGAGGTGTTAGAAACAATATCCTTTGACGCCGCAACGGATGAGATAGACGAATGCGATTCATTGGCTGAAGCGATTGATGAAAACAGCTCTTATATTATTATGTCAAACTACTCATCGAGCACTAACAGGATTCATATGTTCACAAACGTATCAAATTCTAAGTTTGACGAGGGGGAGGTTACAGCGTCATCTACTGAAAAGTATTCGGCAGCTATTGATAAGCTGGCTCCGTATGACATCAACGGTATTGCTATTGATTCTGTTGAAACAACGTATACGGCTCTTATAAGAGCGTTCCTTGACAATACCTTTGAGAGCGGCAAGAAAACAATGACTGTATTGGGTGTTAAACGCGGTACAGGGGGCATGAAGCTTGAGGACGTATTTACATATGCGAAATCAATCAACAGTCCGTTCGTAGTTGTGCAGGGCGATACATATCTTGATGAAACCGGCAAGGAGGTTGACGCTTCCATTGCGGCGGCAAAGACATTAGCGGGTTTTTGTTCAATGTCAACTAATCAGTCTATTACACATAATGTTGTTTCCGGAGCGGCAGGATTGCCGAGAGATTATACAGATTATGAGTATGAGCAGGCAATTAATGCCGGAGTTCTCATGCTTTCGAAATCTCCTGACGGTTCGGTTTGGTATGACAGCGGCATTAATACGCTTACGAAGCTCGGCAGGGAGCAGGACGCCGGTTGGAAGAAAATACGCAGAACAAGGACAAGGCTGGAGCTGTGGGATCGCATGGATCGTACCTTGGATCCGCTCGTAGGACAGATTACCAATGATGAAATCGGTATAGCAAATGTTATACAGCTTGGTCAGAGGGTTATTGAAGCGATGGTATCTGAGCGCAAGCTTAGAGACGGAGAATTTACGCTGAATGAGGATAAGGGATATGCGGCGGATTATGCGTACTTTGATATTGCTACGCAGGATCTTGACAGTTTGGAATATATTTATCAGACGTATCATTTTTCATACTAAATCATGAAAGGAGAGTATAAATGAGAGGACAGAGAGATTATCTTGACGTATCGGAGCTTTGTACCGGAAAGGACGGCAGATTATATGTTGAGGTTGACGGTAAGAACTACTTTCTTGCCGAAATAAACGAATTTAATGTTAAAATGACGGTGAACACAACCAAATATCAGGGGGCGGGTTCAATGGTAAACGGAACCGTACCAACAGGTGTGGAATATGAGCTGACAGCAACGGAAGCGCTGATTCGTGACGACTTAACAATGAATCCTATTGTCGAGGCAATATCGCAGGGATATTTTCCGGTGTTTAACTTCCAGGGGGTAGTAATGAAACCGAATGGCAGAAGTTCTCAGAAGGTAGCATTTAACAATGCCATACCTTCCGGAGATTTTGATATTATGAAGGTACAGCCCGGAGAGGTTATTACGCGTCAGCTCACATTTGCATTAAACAGCATTCCGAAGTACATTGCTCAGATGGCAGCAACCAACAATTACGGATATTCAAAATAAAAATATTTAAAGGCAATGCTTCCGAAATTTATGTCGGAAGCATTTATCATGAAAGGAGACTTTTTTAAAATGGCAAAGGAACTCAGAACAGGATTAGAAGGCTCAGCAGACAAGGTTAGCGATGAGTACGATTTAGTCAAGGCTCTAATACATGCCGGTCACTACAGGGACGATGAAGATTATCATACAGTAGTAAATATCAAAAGAAGAAATAAGCATTTGTTCTCGTTTACTGTAAGATTGCTTGGTGATGATGAGATTTTTGAAGCAAGGCTTGCGGCGACTAAGTTTATTCCCAACCCGGCAGGCAAGGAGTATCCGAATATCAGAGGCGATGTAAATGATGCAAGATATACTTCCGCATTGGTTTACATGGCAACTCTTGAGGAAGATCAGAGAAAAATATGGGATAACGAAGCGGTAAAGAACGAGTTCGGTATCATTGATCCGATTGATATGGTTGATCAGCTTTTGTTACCGTATGAAAAGAAAGCGGTTCTCCGTGTAATCGGTCAGAATGATGATAATGAACTCAAGAAAGAGGACGCTGTAAAAAACTAATAGAAGAGGGCGGGCTTATGTCCGACCTCTATTGGATTTTTACGCTGTCAAATTTTCAGGTCTTTCCCGGAGATATAATGAGTAAATCCGAAGGAGAGATAAAGCTTATACGCATATTTCTGCACAAGGCAATGAAAGATCATAATTTACCGATAAGGCTGTATAATATGAACACTGAGCCGAAGAAAGGAGGAACTAATGGCTAACAGTATTACTATTGATATTATTGCGAATTTTACCGATAATGCTTCGGCTCAGATTAAACAGTTGGACGGACTTTTAGACAAGCTTGAAAAAAGGTCGGTAAATATAGGAGCAGGTATCGGGGCGGGAAACTATACATCAGGCTCGTATTTGCCCGGAACAACACCAATTAAATCAGGCCGGAAATCGGCAATAAGCTCAGTTGGACACCAGATGGCAACATCTACGATAGATGCTCTTGGAGCCGGCTTTGATAATGTATTTTCTATAGAACCGGTTCTGCAAGGGCTGAGGAAGGTCGGAAGTGTGTTCGGAGGTGCGGCAAAGATTACAGCCGGGGCAATCACAGCAGGGGGAGCAGCTATTGAGGCAGCTACAATTACTACAGGAATGTCATTTGAGGCGGGAATGAGTAAGGTAAAGGCTCTTTCCGGTGCGAGTGACGCTGAAATGGCAGAGCTTACAAGTTATGCACGTTCGGAAGCAAAACGTACTAAGTTTACAGCAACCGAAACAGCTGATGCGTTAGGTTACATGGGTATGGCAGGTTGGAAAGTCGATGAAATGGAGGCCGGACTTCCGGCGATACTGAATCTTGCGGCAGCAGGAGGAACAGACCTCGGAACCACATCGGATATTGTTACGGACGCAATCACTGCATTCGGGCTCGGAGCAGATCAGTCGACCCACTTCTCTAATGTCATGGCAGCAGCGGCGGCTAATTCAAATACGAGTGTTGGTTTGATGGGAGAAACATTCAAGTATTCGGCTCCGATAGCCGGAATGATGGGATATTCCATAGATGACGTTGCACTTGCCACGGGACTTATGGCCTCATCGTCAGTTAAGGGTTCTATGGCGGGTACGGCATTAAGAACCGGTATTGCTAATCTTACCAATCCGACAAAAACAATGCAGTCTGTAATGAACAAGTATGGTCTCAGTGTAAAAAATGCAGATGGAAGTATGAAATCGCTTAAGGAAGTCATTGACGACGTACGAACGGCATTCAAAGGAAATGCCAATCCTGATGATGAAACGGGAGATTTGTTCAGTTTATTCGGAAAGTATGGGGCTTCCGGCTGGGCTGCTATTGTAAATGCTTCTGATGAGGACTATCAACAGCTTTATGAAAAGTTGTCTACTGCTGATGACGGTGTGGGTGCAGCTCAGGCGATGTCGGATATTATGATGGATAACCTTCAGGGAGATTGGTATAAACTGACATCAGCGTGGTCTGATGTAATGATGGGCAGCTATGATTTCCAAAGTCCGTATCTGCGTCAGGGAGTTCAGGCTCTTACTGCTTGGGTAAGTGATTCATTACCCGGATATGTTGACAGTGCTGCAAATTATCTTGGCCCGATGATTAATAACGGCATGGCACTGCTGAATAATCCGCAGGATATGCCCGGATGGATGTATAAGGACTATTTGGAGTACGGCGCACCGCAGGACACATTAGGTAAGCTTGGATTCATGTTTGATGAATATGTTTCAAAGCCGGTTTCCGACTGGTGGAATAATGGCGGAGGACGTGAGAATGTCACCAATGGGGCGGAAAGTGCGGGAAATATTGCCGGAACAATCATATCCGATATTGTAAATGGTCTTACTGGCGGCGAGATAGGAGGAGCCGCAGGCGAGGTTGCACAGTCATTTGTGAGCGGATTTGCTGACGGAATAAGTAATGTAGACTGGGGCGGTGTAGTTGGTCCAGTTTCAGAGGGTATAGTTAAAGGCTTAGGTGCAGTTATATCAGCAGGATTTGAGGCGAATCCGGGTCTCGGAGTACTTATGGCAGTTGGTTTATGTAATTCGATATTAAAAGGCATTACCGGCAAAGGTGCCTTGGGCTGGCTTGGAGAGGTATTGAAAAAGAAATTATTAGGCGGCAAAAACGAGAATGGAACAGGCGGCTTGGGAACAGGTGACGGCATGACTGCTGAAACGGTTAATATAACTGCAGGAGTAGTCAATGTATACGGACCGATTAATCAGAAGTCCTCAGTACCGAGTATTGAAAATGTTTTTCAGCCTGTGCAACAGAAAACACTGGCACTCCCACCTGCTTCTGCATTTGCCTTTATACCAAGTCTATCAGGTGCGTTATCTCAGTTTGGTTTTGGTGCAGAAATATCCATGCCGGAATTAAATTTCTCATGGGAAAAAGAAGGCGTTGAAGTACCTATGCCGGAATTTAACTTTGCGGGCGAGGCGGAAAACATTGAAATACCTATGCCTACATTCAGCTTTACGGAAGAAGGCTTAGAAATAACTGTGCCTGTAGCGCTTGAGGGAACAGATCCGGAAACGTTGAAGGTTACTGTTCCGGTTGAAGCGAGTGAGCAGAGCGAAACAAAGCCGGACACAAGCAATACTTCGGTATCGGAACCGACTAAAGCGCCGACGTCACAGACTACATGGCAGATTTCACCGATATCAGCGGTGGGCGAAAGCATTAGTAATGGCGGACAGGTTGTAGAAGGAAAAGTTATTCAGCCCGTATCACAGGAAAAGCTTCCATTCACCTTAGATGAATGGAATTCAGCCAAAACAAGGGAAAAACGTAAAATGCTAAAATCTATAGGTGTAGATGGAGAAGATGCAGACAATGTAATAAGAGCTGCGGACGGTATAGGTTCAGCTCCGTCGATGTCAAAGGATTACGGACAGATACTTCAGCAGGCGGGTGATGCAATCCAAAGAGGAGCAATCGGCGCAGTTTCTCTATTTAGATTGCTGAATGGAGATGCTTCGGGAATCGGCGGTCTCGGTGAGTTATTCAGAGGGGTACAGAATCCGTTTGAAACAGTGGTTCATGCCGGAGAATATACGCCTGAGGAACTTGCAGCGCTAAATGGAGAAACAGTTCCAACGGATTTAAGCAATAACGAAATAGGGTTATCAATCATGAATGCATTCTCTTCAAGCGTAAATCCCGAAAATATGAGCTTTGAAGGACTCAGTATCGGACAAAGTTTCATGAATGCTATTGCGGCAAGCATAAGCCCGGAAAACATGAGCTTTGAAGGACTGAATATCGGATCGTCTGTGATGAATGCCATTGCGATGAGCATTAGTCCCGAAAATATGAGCTTCGAGGGAATGGACATAGGTGCGTCTATAATGAACGCTATTGCAATGAGCGTATCGCCTGAAAATATGAGCTTTGAAGGACTGAATATCGGACAAAGCATTATGGGTGCAATATCACAAAGTCTTAGTCCGGAAAACATGAGTTTTGAAGGAATGGACATAGGCGCGTCTATAATGAGCGCTATTGCAACGAGCGTATCGCCCGAAAATATGAGTTTCGAGGGGCTGAATATCGGTCCGTCAATAATGTCTGCTATTGGTCAGTCCTTATCGGCAGAAAATATGAGTTATGAAGGTCTTGACATTGGACCCCAAATCATGTCGGCAATTTCAGCCTCATTTGAAAGCCTGGATTTAAGCGGATTGGACATAGGCTCTAAAATCATGTCGGCAATTTCGGCGTCTCTTGAAGGAATAGATGTAAGCGGAATTATTGCACCTATAACGGCACAGTTAGATGCATTGAGCGCAACGGAATACAATATTTCGATTGGCGTAACAGACAATGCTACACCGATTATAACGACTGTACAGACATCGCTCAATACGCTTGCAGCTACACAGTGTACACCGACTATCAGCGCAAATGATGCGGCTTCATCGGTAATAGCATCAGTTTCAGCGGCACTGGCAACACTTGACGGAAGTAGTGCTACTGTGACGATAAATGTTCGAAAAAACGGCTCACTTTTTACGGGACTTGCGACAGGAACGAGCAATGCTCCGGAAGGTTTAGCTGTCATCAATGACCAAATGGGCGTAAGTGACCCGACAGAGCTGGTCGAGCATAACGGCACATTAATGGAGTTTGCAGGTAGAAATGTAGTTGTGCCTTTATCAAGCGGTGATAAGGTTTATACAGCAGCACAACGCCGCAGAATGTTAGATAGAATGCCGCATTATGCAGGCGGAAAGAATAATGATTTATCATTTACCCAGCAAAGAGTGAGTGTTGAAAGCGGTTCCGGTGGAGGAGTAAATTTTGCAAAGGGGTCTGTGCCTATAAATCTAACCGTGAATGCCGAAGACGGAGATATTGTTGAGCAAATCAGCGGACGAATGGATGAGATTTCAGAAAGTGTAGTGCGAAGCCTGAACCGTCGCCTATCAGACTTGTTTGCAAACAGTCCGAGGAGGGTTGCATAATGCAAATGCTGAATAACGATATTCTTATATCGGTAGTTAATCTTGAAACCGGAGTTATTACGATGATTCCATGGACGCCGCAGAAGATTAGATTCCGTTCGGGGAATATGAAATGGGCGGAATATGACATAATGGACGTCGGAGAAATCAACGAAGCCGTTGGACGGGGGCTTAGAGGAGTATCATGGACTAATGGTATTCTTCCGGGACCCGGTCATATGAACTATCCGTGGCAGCATGCCGGACTGAACGGTTACAGAAACCCGGAGCATTATCAGGGAGAGTTTTCAATGTGGTGGCAGTGGAAGACGCCGCTGCTGCTCATTATAACCAATACGCCTGTTTGTATGCGTGTTAAGGTTGATTACTATAATATCACCTATCAGGGCGCGGCGGGTGACTACTATTATGACATATCTTTCAAGGAAGATAGAAATCTGACATATGTTTATGCGCCGAGACCTGATTACACGAGCGTGACAGAGAGGGATACTTCTCCGATGGGGACAACTTATGTTGTTAAGGACGATGATACGCTGTGGGGGATTGCTGAGTGTTACCTCGGAAGCGGTATGAGATACACAGAATTATATGATATTAATGCGGCTGCCATTGAACAGGCAGCCGCAGAACACGGTCTGCCTGACAGCTGCAAGGGTAAATATATCTACGGCGGTACTACGCTTAAGCTGCCGGATTCGTCATCAGAAAGCCGTGCCGGTGAAGCTGTAAGCTTCAGTGAATATATATGGGCATATTCGGACGCATACTCTAATGTTCCAATCGCAAGAGTGGAGGGTCCGTATTACTTATATGACGGACAGAACATTAATAATCGTTACAGGGTATGCCGATACAAGTGGGAGTGCGGAAAGGATGAAGCAGACGGAGTTATTTCATATTGGGTAGCGGCAGAGGATATATCAGGAGGATAATATTATGCCATCAAAATTAAATCCGCGTTATGCGCTTAGCTTTTATTTGGTAGACAGCAATGTTGTATTAAACTGCGAAATAGATACAATGCAGCTAACCCTATCCGAAACAAAAAATGAAATAGCGCAGCGGGTCAACATTGCTATGGCAAATACCACGGTTGACGGTCATTTGCTGAGCGAGTGCATACATCCGCGGGACAGAGTGGTTGTTTCCGCAGATGACGGAGAACGGGATGAGGTTGTATTCAGAGGATATGTATGGTCGATAACATATACTAACAGCCGAATGAAGATTCTGCAAATTACAGCATATGACTGTCTGATATATCTTATGCAGACGGAGGACAGCAGATATTACCGATCGGGCCTGCGTTCTGACCAAATCATATTGGACATATGCGCAGCATGGGGAATTACGGGAGAGTACATATATGCGGCTATTGCGCACCGTAATCTACCTATGTCCGGTAAAGTGGCGGATATGATTGTTTCCGTGCTGGATAAGGTAAAGGCAAGGACAAAGCAGAAGTATATTATACGTTCTGTGAACGAAGATATGAATATATGGAGAGCAGGAACAAACGGAGAGGTGTTCGACTTGGTTCGGGGGTATAATGTAATATCAACGTCATCGAATGTCGATATGAGCAAGGTTGTAACAAGCGTTGCTATAACGAGCAAAGCAGATGATAACGGTTATAGCGCCATAGAACGTACTGTGGACGGGGACACAGGTAAATGGGGAACACTGCGCAGGATTGTTTCGGGTTCTGCTTATCAGAATGACGGCACTCGTTCGGCTGATCGGGATAGGATTTATAATAGCGTAGACGATGAAGCCTACGCTATTTTAGATGAATATGGAGAGCCGGTACATACATTTTCATGCAAGGCAGTTGATATTCCATGGGTAAGAAAAGGAGACGCTGTCAATGTTATAGCCGGAGATTTATCTGCAAAATATCTCGTAACATCAATCAAGCATGATGCAGCAGCCAAGACAATGGAGCTGGATTTAGAAACGTTGAAATAAGTTTGGAAAAAGATAAGCACCGCTTCTCTTTTCCCAAACGCATTGGTGAAAGGAGTTCGGATTATAAATATGGATTCATTTGAAG
The DNA here is from genome assembly GCA_030536655.1 of bacterium. GTDB lineage: Bacteria > Bacillota > Clostridia > UBA1381 > UBA1381 > UMGS1958. The sequence goes on from JAUNPN010000027.1 coordinate 25,207, forward strand.
AACTGCATGCTACTATTGCATCGGCAATAGAAAGCGCAGTGAAAGATCTAAGCGTGACATATACGGATATAGGAACGATTACGGCAGGCGGAGCTTTGCAGACGAGGAAATATCCAACACCCATTCCGCGCGCGGATTACTTGATCGGACGCGTTGTGTCCGGATGGGCGGAGGAAATTATTAAAACTGAAGTTGAGCCGGTGGAGCATTTTCACAAGCTGAAAACTAAAAAGATTTTTACGCAGTTCGAGCTTCACGCCGGAGATAAGGTATTGGTGGTGTGGGTGGACAATACGCCTGTTGTCGTGGATGTACTCATGTAAGGAGGCATAATTATGGCAGACTTATTTCCGGAAGGATACAAGGATGAAACGGGTGTTATTGCAATTACCCGGAAGCCGATAGGCTATAGAGAATCCATTTTTTACAATGATGAAAAAGGAGATTGTGAAATAGATGGAAAAAGAAAAATTAAAACAGCAAGCGGTATAGAGGCATGGAAACAGTGGTGTATGAACTGCATAGATACAGATAGATATATGTATCCATGTTACAGCAGTGATTTTGGTATAGATTATGACTTTATACGCAGAGCATATAATGAAGGCGGCGAAGCTTTAGCAGAAGCAATTATCCGAAAGGAAATATCAGACGCACTAATAGCAGATGATTATAAGAGGACTCGTTCTGTAACAGATTTTGAGTTCGACTGGACTGTTCCGGATGCTGTAAAGGTAAATTGTACAGTAATCGGAATAGCACAGGCAAGTATTGATTTGTCTGTAAAGCTTGGTTTATAAAAAGGGGGATTTGATGTGCAATATATCAAGCTTCCGGATTTTATTACGGATTATACTACAGATAAAATACATAAACGTATGAGGGATAACCTATCGGACGACTATGATAAATCGGAGGGTTCTCATCCATGGAATCTTACTCGCCCGTTTGCGTATGAACTGGCATATAATGCACAGTTTGTTCTTGCACAGGCTATATCTCTTATATGGCCTGAAGGGGCATGGGGAACATGGCTGGACTTGCATGCCGGCGTTCGTCATATGAGCCGTAGAAAAAGTCGGTATATGAATGATGGAATAGTTTTGATAGAGGGAGAGAAAGGGAGTATAGTTCCGGCCGGAACTGCATTCTCAACTCCGGCTGCAGCAGATGGTGAGTCTATCTTGTTTACTGCAAATGAAACGGTAGAAATAGGAGAAGATGGGAAAGCAGAGGTAAGCGTGACCTGCTGCAAGCCGGGAACCATAGGAAATGTGGCGGCAAATACGGTCATTGTGAATACTGACGGACTGCAATTTATAAAGAGCGTGACCAATCCATCGGCATTCACAGGCGGTGTAGATGAAGAGAGCGACGAGGCTCTTAAGGAGAGAATAATAGAGTATGACAGGGGGCAGGATACATCTTTTGTCGGTAATAAATCGGATTACAGAAGATGGGCTAAAGAGGTTCCCGGTGTAGGAAAGGCGTCTGTAATACCGCCGGATGAGAATCCGAGTGTTCCTGATGACAGCGGCATTATTACATTAATTGTTACCGATGAAGAAGGAAATCCTGCTGATGTGAAGATACTGGCAGACGTATATAATCATATTATGGATCCGGAGGAATTGTCAGAAACAGGGATTGAAGCTATAGAGGGAGGCAAAACGGGATATAACAGACTTGCTCCGCCAAATGTGATACTTAGAGTAGTGACGCCGTATGAAATAAGAATAAGTATACGTGTATCGATACTGATGGATGGCACAAAGACCATTGAGGAGATTAAGGAGAGCTTTACAGCAGCTGTTAAGAAATATATTCCTTCTGCTGTAGAAGAAGGCTGTGTTAGGTATCATTCGATAGGGGCGATTATATCAAACGCTCCGGGGGTGATTGATTACGATATTCTTGAACTTAATGGAAGCAGTAGTAATATTGTTGTTGAACAGGGAACTCTTCCGACTGTTACATCAGAAGATATTATTATAACGGCAGCGGCAGAACCAAATCTGACACTATAGGAGGATAAGTATGTACAATACTGAATTAATGCAAAAGATATTAACCTCTGAACAGGGACGGAAGGCTGTAAACCGGGTTACGCACAAATACGGTGATGCTGAAATCATGCTCCATCTGTTTCAATGTATTGGATTAGAATTTGATAAACATATAGGACTGACTGAAAGCGTGGTCAGTGAGGTTGTACCGGATACAGCTACGTGGTCTATCTCTATTTGGGAGGGGATGGTGGGACTTAATCCGGATGACAGTCTGACGTTGGAGGAAAGACGACAGCGTATAAAGGATAAAAGGACTATACGAAGCCCCCAGAATCCATCTATACTTGAAGCAATTCTATCAAACCATGTACATGCAAATGTAAGGATAACGGAAAATTTAGGAAAGAACAGATTTGGCGTTTACATTGACGGTATTTCATCGGTACGCTATATAGAGGAAGCAAAGAAAAAGCTCAGTGAAATAAAACAGGCTCATATGACATATAACCTGCAATGTGCTTTGAAGTCAACGGAAGTGTATCTATATACCGGAGGATTTATTCAAAAGTACAAAGTCATTACGCTGCCCGTTTATGATGCCGTCCGCAGAACATATGTAAGAGGTGCGCTGAGCACATGCGGAGTGGTTCAGAAATGTAAAGTAATGACGTTAAAGGAGGCGTAGGATTTGGAACAATTTTATTTCACAAAAATTGGACAGAAATATGCAGCGAAAACAGCTACTGGAAGTATCATGGAATTTACAATCGGAAAATTTGGAGACGGTATTCCGGTGGCAGAACCTATGGATTTAACAGATTTGGTAAGTCCGTTGGGAGAGCTGTTTATTTTCAAGAAAACATCGGAAGGTAATCAGGTTGTAGTGCAGACACAATTCACCAATGTTATTAACGGTGAAATCCTGCCGGCATTTCATCTGAAAGAAATAGGATTATTTGCAAAGCTGAGGACGGCTGATGGTAAAGAGGATAAGGATAATCCTGAAACGCTTGTAGCTTATGCTCATGTTATGGGAGATGATTACGGCGATTATATACCGAATACACCGACAGAGTTTATTATTAACTGGCCTTTTCAGATAAGCAATTCACAGAATGTATCAGTGAATGTCGGACTTATGTCATATGCTTTGCAGAAGGATTTTGAAGAACTGAAAGAAACCGTAGAAAGCAAACCGCACGTAGCTGTAGTATACCG
>JAUNPN010000187.1 GCA_030536655.1 bacterium
GTCAGATTATATAAAAAGATCGAAGGCATACTCGCGTATGTCGAGAGATTTTTGCGTAAAATTTTGTCGGAATTGTGAATTGATATGATGTGTGGGATGTGGTATAATTGTTTAAATGTATAAATCTGTATTTATAGCAACAGCGAGTTGCTTGATTATAAGATATATTCGTATTAAAATATTATTGAGGTGATTATTTATATGGATACAAAGACTATTTTACTTAAACTGAGAACGCAAAAAGGTCTGTCGCAGGATGAACTTGCAGAAAAAATTTTTGTTACAAGACAAGCAGTATCGCGTTGGGAAAACGGTGAAACCATTCCAAATACGGAGACATTGAAATTACTGTCAAAATTTTTCGATGTTTCTATTAATACTCTGTTAGGATCTCCGAGACAACTGATTTGTCAATGCTGCGGTATGCCGCTTGATGATTCCACAATCAGTAAAGAAACAGACGGTACTTTCAACGAGGAATATTGCAAATGGTGTTACACTGATGGTAAATTCAAATATTCCGGCAAGGAGCAGCTGATTGATTTTTGTGTGGAACATATGGCAAACGAAAATTGGACCGCAGAACAGGTTCGGGCGCATATGGAAGCAATTATACCAAAACTCAATCATTGGAAATAATACACAACAGCAAATTTCGGTTTATCAAACAAATTAGAAAAACAAGACTAAATCCCTTAGTAGTACCCCCATTCCTACTACGTTTTTGCTGCGATTGACAGCGTCAATTACGGTATTTTGCCCCGTTTCGGATTTTGGTGACGGAGTCAGGGGCAAAATAACCTCTCTGATAAGCTCGGCAATCCGGGTAAATCGTGACATTGTAAAAAGTGCCTTACTTACGGTTCGGCTGATGAAAAATATATGTGAGCATATTCCCTTTTAGGGGTAGTAGAAGGCACCATGCAAGTGCCTTTTTTTTAAAACAATTTTTTTGGTTTTTGACAAAAACAACAATAATGCTTGACAAAACGGCAAGAATATGATATAATATATTCAGTTGTTTGATTAACAGATAAAGGAGGTTCAATTATGTCTAAGGAATTAGGTTTACGTATAGCCGGAACCTTAAAAAAACGTGGAATGACACAAAAGGAGTTGGCTGTACGAGTAGGAGTAGCAGAAGATGCTATGTCAAGGTATATATCCGGCAGTAGGGAGATGAAGCCTGAAGTATTGGCGAATATTGCCACGGCTTTGCATACGACTTCGGATTTTTTATTGGGAATCGAAAATGAAGAATTTAGTCATCCGCGAATTCGTAGAATGATTGCGAGAAATGCGTCAAATATGACTGATATGGAGAAAAAAGAGTTGATTGATGCATTGTTTGGGGAGGAATAATATTGGGAGTGTATTTATCTGATCACCGATACGAAGATATAAAGCGAATTGTAGTTGACCTGTTCGTAAGATATGGAGTTTCTTGTGTACCTGTCAATGGTTTTGAGCTGGCAACTAAAATGGGCATTAAGGTTATACCATATTCGGCTATTCAAAAATCAAAACATTGGCTTCTTCTAAAGAAAAGTGAGGATGGTTTTTGTGTTGAGAAAGAAAAAGGAGAGTGGTACATTTTTTATAATGATAAAAAAGATTATGGAAGAATTAATAATACGATCATGCATGAAATCGGTCATATTGTTTTAGACCATAGCGAAGATAGTGAGCTGGCGGAAAAAGAAGTTAAGTTCTTTGCAAAATATGCACTTGTTCCGCCTGTGCTTGTTCATAAGCTGCACATAGATAGTCCGGCGGCAATAGCCGATATGTTTGAAGTTAGTTTTGAGGCAGCTTGTTATGCTTACTCATACTATAAAAAATGGCTTAGGTTTGGTTCGCCCGAATATACAAATTATGAAATTATGCTTTTAAAACTTTTTGAAAGTGTAGCTTGAAGGTGGTGGTTAAGTTGAGAGTAAAATAAAACACATTAAAAAACTGTTGGCGCAGTAAATTAATGTGTTTCATGTCGGATATGTTAAATACCCATTAATCCAAGTAGTATTTTAACATATCCGTAGACAAAAATCAATACTTTAGAATAAAATTTTAAAATTTTTTCGTTTACGGAGGTAAAATTTATTGGAAAATAAAATATTACGAAATAGCACATTTAAAAGTGAGCTAATAAAAAATGCAAGATGCGTTGGAAAATATGATTTTCCTATGTTAAAAAAATCAGAGAATGTTGCAACAAAGGCAATACCATTTGATAAAGCTAATAACGCATCGGATAAGAATCAATGGGTACACTTTTATATTGATGATTATCGCTTTGAGCGGCTTTGGAATAGACCTAATCGGTATTTAAATATGCTCAAATCATTTAATGGTGTTATTGGCACAGATTTCAGTGTATATACTCAAATGCCTTTATCTATGCAAATTTGGAACACATATCGAAATAGAATCCTTTCTTTCTGGATGCAGAATAATGGCATTGATGTTATACCCAATGTGGTTTGGGGCCTTGAAAATACTTATGAGTTTTGTTTTGATGGCATTCCGAAAGGAAGCACCGTTGCAATAAGCACGAATGGATGTATACAAGATAAAACTGACCGTTATTATTTCAAAAAAGGATTAATTAAAATGTTAGAAATAATTAATCCAAATATTGTGATGGTTTACAGCAACATGCCGAATGATATTTTTGAAACACATACTCATCAAGAGGTACATTTTGTTAATATTCCTAACTATCATGTCACTTTAAGAAAAAGAGGTGGCATATAATGGGTAGAGGTGGAGGTAATGGCAAGTTTCCAAGCAAGCAAAAGCGTGGTACACCAAGAAATAATAAGGCGCAAAATCGCCAAACTAAAGATATTAGTAGAAAACTAAACTTGACTCCAAAACAACAAAGAGAATTACACGATTTAATTCATGGTCAGAATTGGGGATATCAGGACATTTTAGAGTTTGCATCAGAATGGTTTAATAAGCAATAAAGGAGAGGAACATCAGTTATGAATAAAAGAGAACAAAATGAAGTTGTAAACAGGCTTGCTGATATTAGAGGGAAAAAACTTAATCAGGTATCAAGAGCAGGCACAATGATTAATTTAGGGTTTGGGGATTTTGTAAAGAGTAATACCGCATATAAAACTGAAACGGGAAGATATGAGATAAAAGAAATATTAATGCCCAAATATGCGCTTCACATTGATTGCGATTTTAGAATAGCCTGTGGTGATACAATATTGTCATCAAAATCAGATATGTTTCAGCCAAATGCAGATATAAGAAATAATGTTGATTTTGATGAGGATAATTTCGAATGGGATATTAACGGCGCTAACAAGCTTGATGAATTTATAAGAATGCACTTCTCAGAAAATGAATTGGAATTTTATGTAGATAATATCAAGGTAAATAAATTTGGTGATTTAAAAATAACTTTGTCAAATGATTTTTGTATAGATGTTTTTATAGATACATCTGATACAGAGGAGTGTTGGAGATATTTTGAAACCGGTAATATGAGTAGTAAGCATGTAGTTATAAGAGGTACAGGATTTGATGAAGAATAGAATGGGAATATAAGTAGTTATCATCCTCAAAATCCCTCAGTAGTAACCCCCATTCCTACTACGTTTTTGCTGCGATTGACAGCGTCAAATTACCGTATTTTACCCCGTTTCGGATTTTGGTGACGGAGTCAGGGGCAAAATAACCTCTCTGATAAGCTCGGCAATCCGGGTAAATCGTGACATTGTAAAAAGTGCCTTACTTACGGTTCGGCTGATGAAAAATATATGTGTGCATATCCCCTTTTAGGGGTAGTAGAAGGCACCATGCAAGTGCCTTTTTTTAAAAACAATTTTTACATTGTTCCGTTATTTTATGAAATGTTGTTCCGATACTCTTGATATTATTCCGCTAAAGTGGTATAATATATGGTAAATTGGAGGGATAGTATATGTTCATGACCGTAAAGCAGGCTTCTGAAAAATGGGGCATTTCTGACAGAAGAATTCGAGTTCTTTGCTCTGAGGGTAAAATTTCGGGTGCGTACCGGGAAGGCCGCGGATGGAAAATTCCTGTGGATGCAAAGAAACCCGCCGATGGACGTTATAAATCAAAGGAAAGCCTTTTGATGCAAATCGACCGCAAAAAGGCAGAGTTGGACAGCCGAAGACCTTTGACGGCAGGCGAAGCTGCAAGACTCAACGAGGAGTTTATAGTGGAATACACATACAACTCCAATGCCATCGAAGGAAATACGCTTACCCTGCGAGAAACAGACTTGGTACTTCGAGGTCTTACGATTGACCGGAAACCGTTAAAAGACCACATGGAGGCAGTCGGTCATAAAGAGGCATTTGACTTTGTCAGTGAACTTGTGAAAGACAATGTCCCGATTAGCGAAAGCATCATCAAGCAGATTCATTATCTTGTCCTTGCCGATAAGAAAGAAGACCGTGGTGTATACCGCAGAGTTCCGGTTCGTATTATGGGCGCACAGCATGAACCTGTGCAGCCGTATCTTATTGAATCTAAGATGGAACAGTTATTACATGATTTTGCCCAAAGCTCGGAGCATATTGTAACAAAACTGGCTCGTTTCCATATCGAGTTTGAAGGTATTCATCCTTTTATTGACGGCAACGGCAGAACGGGAAGACTGCTTGTGAATCTTGAATTGATGAAGGCGGGATACCCGCCTATCGATATAAAGTTTACAGACAGAATTGCCTACTACAATGCATTTGATGAGTATCATGCAAAACATAATCTTTCGGCAATGGAAAATTTGTTTGCGGGATATATCAATGCAAGATTAGATATGTATCTGGATATGTTGCAGGATTAAGGAATCACTGATTAAATATAGTACGCAGTGAACACAGTCAGATTTTTCGT
>JAUNPN010000028.1 GCA_030536655.1 bacterium
ATTGGACGGCACCGCTGACGGTGTAAACTCAAATCCAAAGAAATCAGTTCCCGCGCCGTCTGTATATATATAATATTCCTTGCCTGCTTCTACAGCAGCGTCAACCCTCACATAAACTGATTCTCCGGAATCATTTGTGTAGTCCGCAGCAATGTTTCCGTCCGCATCATTAATATATAACAGCTTTGTTACGCTTGCGCTTACCTTTGCATACGCTGAAAGTGTTCCGTTCTTTGACGGCACTACCTTCATTGACGCACCGCTCTTTCCAAAGTCCTTCCTGCTCGGATTTGTTAATGACTTTGTCAGTCTGCCCGCCATTTCAGCAGATGTCGTTAATGCATTTCCGTTTGTGTCAATAAAGCTTGCCTCAACATCCTTGTAAAGTAAATCTTCCATTGCATATACCGCAATATCTGTTCCTTCTGCAAGGTTCTTTCCTGCCGGAATTTTTGCCGTATTATTTTTAGAATCCGGTTCTATAGGCTCTCCGTCCGATGCCTTTGCATACCATGCCGAAATATCCATCGGTACTGTTGTATTCGAAGGCTCTGTTGTATCCGAAGGCGCCTCTGTATCTGACGGAGTTACAGGGTCTTCAGATGAACCGCCCGGAGTAAATACGAGTTTTGCAAGAGCCACATTATTGTCACAAGCGATTGTTATCTCAATACCGCCCTTAACATTAATGTTTTCCTTTAAATTCGGATTATCAGTTCCTACAGTCGCAACTGTTCCTACAACTATTCCGTCCTGCTCTACGGTAAGGCTCCTAATGTCTGTATTATCCTTTGACGGACTGCCGTGCTTTACATATGCCGTAAGTATTCCGTCCGCAGCCGGAGTATATGTAAGATACCTTGCTGTACTTGTTGACTTTCCGCCGAACTTAAGAGCTCCCGTAATTTCTTCATCACCAAAGCTTGTCTTTGATGTTCTGTCAATCTCAAATCCTCTGTTATATTCATTCTTATTTGCATCAATACTGCTCTCGGCATATGCTATAAGCCCATTGCCAAGGTCTGTCGTATTAATATACCATTCCTTTTCCTTGCCGCTGCTGTTTGTGAGCTTTACACCTTCCTGAACATCTGTAAACGTCCATGTTACGGAATTCTCAAACAGCTCAGCCGCACCGGCAAATGGAAGCATATATGCAAGAATGAGTGACAGCGCGACAAATATACTTAAAAATTTTCTTGTCTTCATATCATTATATCCCTTCATGCGACTCATTCATGTTGTCCCGTGCGGACAGCGTAAGCTGTCCGCATGACAAAACTGAATTAATCGTGATCATATACCATTATTTCGTTAAGGGTACCCATATTCTTTGAACGTACAAAAGCGGTATCGCCCTTCTGTACATCCTCCATTGTTCCAACCTCAAGCTTATCTGAATCCACATTATACACATAGATATATGTTTCTTCCTGGTTCAGCTTTACCGGACGGTAGTAGTCAATCATATTTACCTTTGAATTCTTGTATGCGCTTCTCTCTGATTCATTAAGCGCGCATAACACCGCAAAGTCATTGTAACGCATTTCAATGCTTCCGAAACCTATATAGAGGTTATCGTTGAAATCAAGCTTTGTAACGTTGCCTGTAGCTGACCATCTCTCATAGTAATACTTCGGATCGTCATATGTAAGCTCGCCTGCTGTGTTAATTGCATCGTAATTATTGAAGATCAATCTGTACGCGCCTACTTCACCGTCATAGTTAATCTCATACTGGAGTGCGTCACCTGTACGAAGATCCCTTCCCGGAAGCTCTGAATTATAGCCCGGGTCAAAGTTTTCATTTCCGCTGTAGTTCATCCAGCCGTCCTCATAGGTCACACAATCCGTATCTTCTGTGAAGATTAATGTCTTAGGCTCGCCGTTTTCAAATCCGTGAACCTCTGCAATCGGCTCATCATCTTCATTTACTCCCTGAAGTACCTTTTCTACAAAGAACAGGCTGTCACCCTTCGAAACTGTGTCCTTAATATCCTCCTTGATAAGAAGTGCTCCTATTCTGCCGTTTCTGTCTACATCGTAGCAGGTAATATCAGAATAAATTCTGTTTGTAAGATCGTCTATTGTCATAACTCTGTAATCTGAGTCAACATCTCTGTCATAACGCGGAACATAGAATATTGTTGTATCTTCTGTTACGATTGAACGTCCCATAATTCCGCCGATATATCTTACCGAACTCTTTGACCAGTTCTTGATAAATGAAGTTTCACTGTAATAATCCGGATTAGCCGAAGCGTCATACGGTCTGTTCATTGTTGCGATATATCCGTCATTATTAAGTCTGAAACTTATGAAATCGCCTTCAGAAATCTTACTTGTAATATCCTTGAATTCACACTTCTTGCCGTTTACAACCGCCTTGTCCTTAACAACAAACATCTTCTGCTCTCCGTCCTGTGTAAAGAGCTTTACATAAGCCTCCTGCTTATCATAATCGTATGAAGCACTCTTTACATAAGCATACTTTAAATTTGAAGTCTTTGTTGCAATAATTCCGACAACCTTGCCGTTCTTTGTTACCGCGAAGCTGCCGCTGTCACCTGCATTAAAGCCATCTGTGCAGTACTTTGAAATATCATACGGTGTACCGTTAATCTGCATCTCACCGTTTTCTCTTGACAATGCGCCGATTGTACCTTCCGCAATATTTCTCTGAATGTCAATATATATATCATCCGGTATTGTTTCCCCCTCATCGGTGCACTCCTTTACAACAAGAACATCATTAATCTGAATATCCTCGAAGCTTGCCGGTACGCCGTCGAGTGTAATATAGATATTCTGCAAATCATAATCCAAGCTCAGCGCTGACGCAAGATACGGAACCGCATTTTCCTCTGTTGAGTTCGCGGCATAAATCACTGTATTCTTTGAATCGACCCTTTCAACAAGGATATGCTTCTCATCATTAACAATGATTACATTTGCAGCCTTCTTTCCTCTGTTTGAAACAAACTTTACACTTCCCTCGGAAATGTTTAAAATATCCGAAAGATATTGATAATTGCTGTAAAGTCTGCCGTTATAGATAACCTGCGCATCATCCGCAATATCCTGGCTCTTTGTCTTTCCGTTTTCATCATATCTTACGTTATTTCCTGTTACGCTCAGGTCCTCAGCCTGAATTGTCAGTTCTCTGTTATCGCTGCTGCGCGGAATAACAGCAACAACCTTCCTGGATCCATCGGCGTCATCAATATAGTAGACCTTTACGCTGTATCCGAGATAGTCAATCATATTCGGAACGCCGCATTCCATAACTTCTCCGTCAATTGAAACCTGAGTTTCCGTAAGGCTTGAGCCGTCAAGAGTTGTTTCGCCTACGCCCATAACGATACCCTTCATGTCATAAACGTCCCAGAGATTTTCAAGGAAAATATTTTCATCCTTCTCGTACTGAACATATCCGCCCTCGATTGATGAATTCATAGGCAGCGCCATCAATGTATTATAGATAAGTCTTGCAGCGTCCTTCTTTGTAATCTGAGTATTTGTTGTCATCTTAAGACCGGAAGCAAGCTTTAAATCAGTTGCAACCTTAATAACGCCGCCCGGATAGCCGCCGTTTCTTTCAATTTCCTGACCATAGCCAAGGCAGTTTTCAAGGATTCTTGCCGCCTCCGCATATGTGATAATCTCCGTTGGATTGTACTTTCCTGTCTGTGAGGCAATAATCCCCGTGTCTGCCAGTAAATTAACGGCACAGCCTTCTTCTGTTGCAATGTCAACATCTGCAAAAGCGCTGTTTCCCATTTTACCGGTTGCTATATCAAATTTCATCATTTTTGCTGCCGCAAGAGCAAACTGACCTCTTGTCATATATTCGTCAACACCAAAATTATTCTCGTCTGTGCCTTCTATAATTCCAAGACCGTCTACAAGAGAAATTGATGTTGATTCTCCGTCTGCCAATGATACATCGTCATAAGCCATAGCCGAGAAGCTTGAAGCCGACATCGCAAGTACCAGGCATAAAATTGCAATTTTCTTTTTCATCATTAAATTCCTTTCCGCGCCTGACAGCGCATATATTAGGATACTGTTCCGTGCAGCGGAACGGTGCGGACGCCGTTCCGTGCACTTATGTTTAATCATATTCCATTATGTGTAAAAACAAGTATGCTTATCTTTCTGATACAGCAAGCCTATTTTTCACGTGAATTACTGCTGTGCCGCAATCATTTCATATATAATCTTTGCAGCCTGAGCGCGGTTTGCTGTGCCCTTAGGAGTAAACTTACCATCGCCTGTACCGTTTACTATACCTGACTTGCTCAGCATATCGACGCTTTCCTTTGCATAATCCGAAATCTCGTCAGCATCAGCAAAGCTCTCCGTTCCGCTCTTTTCCGCAAGCTGAACACCGATTGACTGCGCAAGTCTTACACACATAACCGACATATCCTGTCTCGAAATCTCTTGATTCACACCAAAGCTTCCGTCCGGAAGTCCGTTTACAATTCCCATGGACGCCGCCATTGCAATCGCGTCATAGCACCAGTCTCCGTCCTTCACATCTGTGAAGCTGCAGGTCGCACTGTCGCCGATAAGCTCAAAGCCTCGCATAAGCATGGTAATAAACTCAGCTCTTGTTACAGCTCTGTCCGGCGCGAAGCAGTTATTTCCTACTCCTGTTACCACACCCTTTTCATAAAGCGCGTTTACAGCCGGAACTGCCCATGCAAAGGTACCCATATCATTGAACTGTGAATTGGTGCTTGATGTTGACGGAGCTGTTGTGGCAGCCGGATTGCCGTCATTATCAACCTTAGGCGATGTATCAAAGTCACCGTCACGAATAATCGGATCATTCTTGCCTGATGACGAACCGCCGCCGCCACCGCCGCCTGACGGTCTGCTTCCTGACGTACCGGGCTCAACAACATCTCCGCCGGATTTTTCATCCCAGCCGCTGTATGCGTACATATAATCAATATATACATCTTCTGTACCTGCAAGACGCGAACTTATCTGCCATTTACGTATCGCTGATACGCCATCATCATTATAATTGCTGTACTCAAGATCCGACGCTACAAGCTGACCGTTTATATAAATTGAACAGGTCTTTGCATTCGGACTTCTTACACCGTTTTCCATTGTACCGCCGTCCAGACGAACCTCGATTTCATACCATGTATCATCTGTATACCTTGCGATTGACTCACCGTTATAGTTAATCTCATTCTTTGCAAAGGTTACAGAAGCTACTGTACCGAAGCTTGAAGCATTATCTGACGAATCGGAATCTGAACCTGCATCATCCTCATCGGCGCTGTCGCCTCCTATATCCTCCTGGAAGTATATACGAAGCTCCGGATTCTGATTCATCGGGTCAAGAGTTTCATTGTTTACCTTAATTCTGAACTTAATCGTTGACTTACCCGAAAGAGGTGTATCAAAGGTCTTTGCATAGTTAAAGCCGTGGTCGTGGTTATCATCGCGGAGCATGAGCATGAGCCTGTTGTCGCTGTGTTCATCCTTTGTAGGAATCGGAATACCGCCTAATGTATAGATGTACCAATCCTCTACATCGCCGTAATAAGTAATGAATTTAGCTGTTTCTCCATTGCCTATTCCGGCTTCGGCAAGATCCTTCTCATAATCCGCCTTCAATACATACTTTGTCGGAGTGATTGCATTATCCTTAAGCGGGCTGTCATAGAAATACTCCTGAACGGTATTTCCTACTACCTGAGTACCCTTAACTGCATAGGTCTTGTTACCGTCCTTGTCAACAGTATCCTGTTCCTCCGCTTTCTTAAAGTTATAGACTGCGCTGTCACTCTCAATGCCGTCCTTGTTTACAGCTCTGAGATCAACATAGTATTCTGTTTCATTTTCAAGTCCTGTTATAGTATACGAAGTCGCATTGCCTGAAAGCACAATTTTATTTGCGCCTGACATATCAGCATTTGTCGAATACCTGATAACATAATGGTCAACATTGCTGTCATACTGCGGAGCATCAATTTTTGTTACAAGCTTAGTTGAACCGGATGTTCCGTACTGGCTATAACCCTTAAGCGGTGAGTAAGGCTCAAATGTCAGCATAATCTGCTGATTATACGGAACATACTTTGTAACTCTCGGCGCCCCCGGCTTCTCCGATGAACCCTCGCTTGTCGTGAACGAGTATGTGTCCGATAAATATTCAACGCCGGTATCTGAATATGTCTTTATTATATATGAATACTTTGTACCCGGCTTAAGAGATTTTGACGTATCCGTCATATTCGTTACATTCGGGAACACTACGGAGAAATATGTTTCAAAGTCGCTTGCCGTCGTGTAGTTATCCTTTGACACATCATAGAATTTGTTAAGGTCAATCCTTTCAGCAGTGTTGATGTCTACCGAATCACCTTCGCTGTAGAACACCTGAGCCTTTGCTCTTCTTACTGTGTTGAAAAGAATCTGATGTGAACGGTGCGTATTAAATCTTGATGAACCATCGCGCACATTTTCAGCCTCAATCGGATCATTTGCATCCTCAACGTCTACTTCAACATCACCGCAAAGATAGTCATTGATATATTCCTCAAGATTTGTATAACCGTCACCGTCGAAATCCTCTCTTGAAATATCCTTGTTGGAGTCATTTCCGCCGAGCGTATCCCAGCCCATAAGAGTTACATAGTAATCCGGAATACCGTCATTGTTGGTATCAAATCTTCCATTGTGACCGTACATACCCGGATTTGCTTCCTTGTCCTCCTTGCTGTCACGATAAACAGTCGGAAGATTCGGCCAGTCTGTGTCGGACCACTCCGTATCAACAAATGATGAATCGCCGTATGGATCATCATAGTCTGTTTCATGGCTGTAGTTACCCGGTCCGTCACCCCACTCGGAATATTTTAATGTAACATTTTCTCCGTTCAGCTTAAAGTTAATACCGCCGGTGCCTGATGCTGTTTCATAGTTCGACGGCTTTTCAAGCTTGTTATTATTTACATCATAAATCTCAAATTTATCATAGATACCGTCAGCATCCTCATAATCCTCCAAGACTATTCTATATTTGCTTGAAGTCTTTGTATCATACGCATATAATGTATCTATATGATTTTCCGGAACTGTAACAAACTTGAAGGTTTCCTTTACTGTAAGACCTGTTGTATCTGTTACATTCTTACCATCTACATCATACTGCTCACCGCCGTGCTCGTCAACATATGTTGTATGTGTCTGTACCGGGAGACCGTATGCTGTTTCCGGGTCTGTCATCTTTGCAAGGTCTGCATCTGTAAGCTTGATACCCTGCTTCTTTGATACAGTACTGTAATCCGACTCAACCTTTAATCTTGTTCTTCCTTCCGCCTTATATCTTGTATTTAATGTATCATCCACAGGATAGATTGCACCAGCATTCTCAAGAACATACTTTGTTGTTTCCTCCGGATCAAGAGTTCTTACTTCCGGAGCTGCAAACGGATAATTTACAAGAGTATTACCCTTATGTGATATAGCTGATGTATTATAATCCGAAATACTCATATCATCAGGCATTATCATGTTGTGCCACTCTGATTTTTCATTTGAATATCCACCTCTGTTGATAACACCAAGCTCATCCAGAATAGTATTTCTCTTTTCTTCATCAGATGTATCAGCTGTCCATAACGCGCCCTCTCTGAGCGTCGAAACAGATGGCTTAGCATCATTTGTCTTGTCTATATTATTAGCCGTATATGATATAATACCGCCCGAGTACGTTCTTCCCTGGAAGTACTTATATGAACCGCCGCTTGTTGAGCTGCAGTTTTCCGGGTCGCCCATCAATACCGAGTTATTTACAATATTAAACTTCGTATTGGCTCCCATCCATTCATAGTTACATATATCGAACGAATACTTACAGTTATATACTACGTTGTTTCTTACATCAATATATTCATTGTCTATAATACGCGGGGCTCTCTGTCCCATATCTGCAATATAGTTATTATAGAATGAACCGTACTTCGGAGAGAACATACCTGCGTAGTTGTGCTTGCCCTTCTCATGCGGTGTGTTGTAATACATCGCCTTTGTAATAAGACAGTTACACATTGTGATTTCATTTCCGTATACACGGAATCCCATGTCTACGTTCCAGTTCATTGTGATGTGGTCAAGAACAACTCTTTTGTTTGTGCCTGATACCGACATCGGGTCGGACTGGTATGTATCTCCCGCTTTTCTTACATTACCGATTCTAATCTTGAGGTTACGGATAATAACGTCCTCAACGCTGGAAAGATTCAGACCATAGCCCTTAAGCTGAATACCCTCGCCCGGAGCAGTCTGTCCTGCAATTGTTACGTTTGAGCCCTGCTCACCCTTAAGCACGAGCGCTCTGCCGACTGATGTAAGGTCAATAGTACCTCCGACATCGAACACAATTGTACGCGCGCCGGTGCAGCTTTCAACGCCATATTTAAAGCTTCCCTCACCATCAGGGGCAAGAGTTGTTACATGATAAACATATCCGCCGGCTCCGCCTCGTGTCTGGGTACCGTAGCCCTGAGCGCCCGGAAATGCCTTTGCACCCTCCATCGGCTTAATGGAAATAACATAGCTTAAGGTCTTTGTTTCGCTGCCCGATGTAATTGTAACGCTTACATTCACATCATGCCGCCCCTCTCCTTTTTCAGGATTCTTTAAAACTATACCCTCGTTCGAAAGCCATTCTGTGTCAGAAGATTCCCACTTAAGTGATGCATTGCCTATATTTTCTATAAAATCAAGGCTCGTACTGACTGTTTTTGATGACGACGTTTTAAAGCCTAAGCTCTCAAGCATTGCAGCCGCATACCTGACGTCCTCTGCCGGAGTAACTGGTCCTTCGTTTCTTATAACTGTTACTGTAAACTTTTTCTCCACAGACGCAGCACCGTATTTTACCGTTGCCGTAAGCGTTACTTCCTTATTCTGAGCGTCAAACGCCGGTCTTGTAACTGTTGCGTTTGCGCCGGTAACGGCGATTGTTGACGTATCCTCCGACGACCATGTAATCTCGGCGCCTGATTCAACAATTTTTGTTGTAGTCGGAAGCTCAAAGTTTCCTGATACAGTCTGTTCAAAGGTGATCGCATTGGCAATTCTCTGCGCCTTTGACTCATCTGTTTCCTCTCCGCTTGAGCTTTGTACTGTAACCTTAAAGTCAAGTCCATTCTCTGCTGTCATCTTCACACTGTCCGGATACTCAATTCCGTACATTCCTTCAATGCGTACCTTTGCAGTCAATGTTACATCCACATTATCAGATATATGCTTTACCGCAACAGTACCGTCTTCAGCTATTTCATCAGTATTGATAACTTCCTTATTCGATGACTCCCATACAAGTGATGCTCCGTTAAAGCTCTTAGGAAGTGTAAGCTGATCTGTACCTACAGCTATATAATCAGCTACAGACACAGTTCCGTCCTCCGTAAGCTTCTGAGTAAGCGAATCAAGTGCCGGCTTTACGTCAACTACAGACATATTATCAAGATAAATTGAAACCGGCAGATCAGCCTCAGTCAAGTCCTTGTTAAATACCATACGAAGACGATTCGGTGCCTTACCCTTATCTCCGAATGCATTAGCCTCCACATTAATCTTAGTACCATTCAAATAGTATTCGGAACTCGTTACATTATTATCGGCATCTATATGTGTGAGTATAACAATAGTCTGCCACTTCTTAGCGTCATATGCCGCAGCATTGGCTGCCTTAAGCTGCTCACCGCTGTTGGCAAACACCTGCATATTTTTACCATTAACTCTAAAACCGCCGTTTATATCTGCACCACTGTTTCCGCCTGCCATTGTAAGTTCAAATAAGCTTGATTTCTGATCGCTCGACATAAATTCATATGCCGTAACAAGAGTTCTCTCACCATAATCTGCATTTTCACTAATACTGAGCGGTGTTAATCTTACCTTCTGATTTGTTGATGGTGCTACATGCTCAATTTTTAAAAGTCGTCCTTCTCTGCCGAAGCCTGCACCAATTTCCGTTTCAAGCTGTGAGCCTTCAATAACCTCAAAAGTCTGCGCTCCGTCCTTACCTGTCGCAAAGTCGTCCGAGCTCAGAAGAGAATCTCCAAGCTCCTTATCGTCAAAACTCAAATCAACAAGCATTCCCGGGTTATCTGATGCCGAGAGCTCTGCGGTTTCCTGATAATCTTCCTCAACCTGTTCCTCCGCTTCTCCGGACTGCTTCTCTGATTCAACATTTGAACCAAGTGCTGCATCAACAGAAACTGCCTCATCTGCTTCCAAATCGGGTTCGGCAAGTACCTGAGGAACTGTACCGCTTAACATTCCCAAGGCAATAAGCAGCGACAGCGCCTTTCTTATTTTATTATTCATAAGAGCTTACCTCCGTTTTATTTTCTCTATGCAACAATCATGCTGCCATAATTTTGCATAAGAATAATTTATTGCACAATTCACACGACGCCTCTGCCGTGTGAATTATAGTACCATTTCAAAAAAATTCTTAACCCAGCGAAAGCCGGGGAAAAAGACAATTTTTTTACCCGGCTCTCCCTTGAGTTTTCTTACTTTTCTAAATCCGCCTTAGTTCTGTTATATACCGTAGTTTGAAGATTTTCAAACTTTTCAAGTCCTACACGCTTCATATCGCTGATATACTTATTCCAGTCAGCATCGTTTTCCGGATCCATATTGCCCAAAAGGAAACGAGCCATATACTCATCGCGCTTAGTCGCAAGAGATGTTTCAAGGTCAGTCATCGAATCCTGCTCATCCTGAGTATATCTCATCGGAACAGATTCAATGTAGTAATAATTATCATTCTCAACCTTTTCCATGAACTCCTTATAAAGTCCCTCAATCTGCTTACCTCTGTTCTCATAGAACAGCTTCGGATACTTGATGAATACCTGTGAGAACATACCTAACTTCTCGTTAATCTTTGTGCCCTTTGAGTTATCATTCTGGTGATACCAGCCATCAGCTACCACCGGAACGTATTCAACTCCGTCCTCAAGCTCTCTTGAAGGCTCCGAGAATACGATACCGTCAAATTCACTGCGACCGTGGTATGTAAAGTCATCCTTGGTAACTTTCCAATCTTCCGGAACTACAAAGTCATCAATCTTCTGCTTTTCAGCAGCCGCTTTTTCCTCTGTAGTCTTGCCGTCGGCAACCTTTTTATCAATCTTTGCCTTTTCAGTATCCTTATATTCATCAATGGTCATAAGATTGTAGCTTTCACCCTCAATACCGTATGTTGAATATAACTGACCTGCTTTTGAAGCGAAGAAATCATATAAATCGAGCGCTCTGTCAAACTTGCCCGGCTCCGAATCACATGAAGTTGCAAACGCCGGACCCCAGTTTGAATATGCCGGGTCTTTCTTAAATACGGTGCCTCGAGCCGGGTCATTCGTAAGCATATTTGAAGTATATGTCCACTTTCCGCCTGTCTTGCCGTTTACATTTGTCTTGCTTGTAAATGTATCAGCATTGTATACATAGTTATATGTAATAACCGCATTATCCGTTGCGCAGCGTGAATAGAACTTATCCTTTTCAAGCGAAAGGATTTCGTTATCTATCGCACCCATATCATGAAGCTCCTTCAGGAAAGAATACATCTTTCTTGCATTGTCTGTTGTCAAAGCATACGGAACAAAGCTTCCGTCACGTTCAACATATGAATATTCAGAAAGAATCAACTCCGGCATACCAAATGCCTGGAAAAATCCTGTCAGTGAGCTCTTCTTCTGTCCGTTTGACGAAATAACAATCTTATCCGGGTACTTCTCCTTTATTGTTTTACAGAGCAATAAGAATTCATCCGTAGTCTTCGGGAACTCCTTCATACCAAGCTCCTCAAGAATCGGGTCAACTATATCCTGACGATACAGCCAGCACATCTGAGCCTTTTCCTGTCTTAATGACGGCAGATAATAAAGCTTGCCGTCTGCTGATGCCGATAAGTTATATACGTCCTCTAAATTTTCTCCAAAGAGCTTTACATAATTCGGAAGCTTCTCCTTTAAGTCCTCCAAGCTGTCCGCAACCGGCATAAGCTGACCATCCTCAGCCCAACCCTTATAGTTCGGTTCCTTACCTCCGGTTGTAATATCCGGAGCGTCACCTGTTGCAAAATATGTATTTGTCTTTGTCTCCCAGTCAGTTCTCGGAATACGGTCATAGTCCAGATACATATTGAATTTTTCCTTCAGTGTCTCATCAAACGCGTTATCATGTGTTTCAGGATATTTTGTATCATCCTGTGTATACATATTGAACTTATAAGCATAAATCTTTTTTCCGTTCTCCTCATAGCTTACGCCCGTGTTGATGTTGCCGCATCCGGCAAGACCGGCTACAGACGAAGCAGCGAGTGCCAATGCCATAAGTCCTGTTATTCTTTTCTTGACATTCATAAAACTATACCTCCCGAATTAACCCTTAACCGAGCCAACCATAACGCCCTTAACGAAGTACTTCTGAATGAACGGATAAACTATAAGCATAGGAACTATCGATACAAAAAGCGTCGCATACTTTACAGTTTCCGTATTTGTTGAGCCCAGCGCATCCTGCATTGAAGTATCGCCCATTGCCGCAAGCTCAGCCGCCATCTGGTTCTGCATGATAATCTGTCTGATGATTAACTGCAGCGGATACTTTGATGAATCCTTGATATAAAGCATTGCAGTAAACCATGAGTTCCACATATATACCGCATAGAAAAGGCCTACTGTAGCAAGCGCAGCCTTTGCAAGCGGAAGCATAATCTTAAAGAAGATAACAATTTCATTTGCACCGTCAATAAACGCTGCCTCCTCAAGGTCAATCGGAATACCCTCAAAGAAGGATCTCATAACAACAAGGTTATATGTTGTAACCATTACCGGAAGGATTAATGCCCACATAGTGTTCATTAAGCCGAGGTACTTAACTACCAGGTAGTTAGGAACGATACCCGCCGAGAAAAACATTGTCAGTACAACAAGCTTTCCGAAGAAGCCCTTGAACGGAACTCTGTCCTTTGATCTTGACAGCGGATATGCCATTGACGTTGAAAACAGCAATGCAAGCACTGTATATACAACTGTATAAAGAACCGAATTTAAAAACGCTCTCGGAACCGTACCTGCCTTAAATACAACCGCATATGCACCGAGGTTAACACCCTTAGGCAGCAATACAATCTGACCGCTCTCATAAGCCTCCGAACTTGAAAGCGAAACAGAGAATATGTAAATAACCGGGTATAATGTTACAATCATCAGGGCGATAAGCGAAACATATATTACTATATCGAGTATCTTTGATGAAAGCGAAGTATCTTTTACCATTTATGTTTCCTCCCTTCCTATTACCACAGGCTTGTTTCGGTAAGCTTCTTTGAAACGAAGTTTGCGCCGATAACAAGTAATAAGTTAATTATTGAGTTGAATAAGCCAACTGCGGTTGAGTAGTCGAATTCACCCTTGCCGATACCTAAGTTATAAACGTAGGTTGAGAGAATCTGCGACTTCTGATATGTAACCTCTCTCTGGAGGAGAAGCGCCTTATCCGAACCGAGCGACATGATCTTACCAATCTGCATAACGAGAAGGATAACGATTGTCGGCTTGATTAACTGAACCGAG
This sequence comes from bacterium, assembly GCA_030536655.1. Classification (GTDB taxonomy): domain Bacteria; phylum Bacillota; class Clostridia; order UBA1381; family UBA1381; genus UMGS1958. The sequence continues at coordinate 13,637 of JAUNPN010000028.1, forward strand.
ATGTGCCACATCTTCTGTACTCTTGATGCACCGTCAATTGTTGCAGCCTCATAAAGCTCCTGGTCAACGCCGGATAATGCCGCGATATAAACGATAGCACTCCAGCCTATGCCCTGCCAAACGTCAGACGCGATATAAATCGTTCTGAAGCAGTTGACCTCATCAAGGAACGAAATACCCTGATCAATGATTCCGAGCTTTAACAGGAACTGGTTCAAAAGACCCTCATTTGCAAAATCTCCTGCCGAAGCAAGTGTTCCCTGTGAAGAAAGGAACAATGTCAGCATACCCGCGATAGCCGCAACGGAAACAAAGTGCGGAAGGTATGAGATTGTCTGAACAAGCTTCTTAAAGAAAAGCGAATTCAGTTCATTGATAAACAACGCCAACAGAATTGCAAGCGGGAACAGCCATACAATATGGAGTACGGAAAGTGCAATTGTATTCCATACATAATTAAGCATATCCGGCGTCTGGATGAATCTTATAAAATGTCCCAAACCAAAGTTTGACGCCCACGGGCTGCCGAATACTCCCAAGGTTGGCTTATAGTCCTTAAAGGCGATAAGCAAACCGTAAATCGGAACGTAGTGGAAAATGATGTAATACACAAGACCCGGAATCATAAGGAAGAATAAGAACTTATTTTTCTTAAGTTTTCTCATTTCCCCTGCGAACCAGCCCTGCTTCTTTTGTGTTGCAGCATTTGTTGCTTCAACAGTTTTCATAGGAATCCCTCCATTTAATTTTATTAATCGTTGTTTATATTTTACAACATTTCCACAAAAAAATCAAGCCTTATCTGTTTAAATGAACAAAGTTCACAAATTTACAGTTGTTTTTAAGAATTATACTAATTTTTTGTTCTTTTTTTATCTATAATACAGAAACATTTTTGTAACAATTTATACATTATATGGTCACCGTTTTTTTACCGTTTATAAGAGTCTATCCATAATTAAGGAAGTTCATATTGCAAAGCCGGATTTTTTTCTGATGCGGTGAGCTGTAAACAGCTCACCTATGACTTGCGAAGCAAGTCATAGGTGAAATTATTTCAAAAATCAAGTGAATATCGGCTTACGCTGAGAATTTTTGGGGCAATATGACGGAAAATCAGCAAGCAAGATATGCTTAATTTAAGGACAGACTCTAAAGAAACTGCCGCAAAAAATTCATTTTGCAGCAGTCTCTTTTTATCTTATGGGTACTTCTGAAAACCTAATGGTGTCTGGCAAATTGCACAAATAATTGCCGAATTTAAGGCACAAATCCGCAGGAATACTCGCATATTTAAAGGATTTTTAACGCAGAAAGCGGCATTAGCTGCGCGACTTGACAGGCGCCGGGAGGTTTTTAGAAGTGCCCTTATTCTATAGCGGTCGCAATAACGCTTACACCGTAAACGTCAATATTATCCTCTGCATAAATCTCAATTGAGCTTCCGTCACCCTCATAGATGTAATCACTTTTCGCCGCCGCAAGCAACGGATACGGATTACCGTCAATACGAAGAACGCGCTCTGAGGACGAGCTTGCCGAAGCTGCATATACTGATACTACCGCACCCTTTGTCACAGGAACCGTAAGCTTTTTGCCGGTACCCTTTATCCGGCACTTGCCCTTGAAGCTTACTCCTTCTATACTCTTGCTCTTTGAGCTGTCCTTAATCTCTCCGGCTGAAACAGTCATAGTTGTACCGCTTTCCTCCGTTCCGTCCGCCCTCGTCACGCCGTTAATAGTTATCGGAGCCGCGAAGGTCCCGTCAGTCAAGCCCGCAAAGCTGTACCAGCTTTCTGTCTTTGTAACCTTAACAGACGGTTCGTTTCCTTTTATTATCACATTATCTATGTAATAAGTACCCTCCGAACCCGCCTTCGGCTCAATATAAACGGCATTCGTAACCGGAGTTTTCTTTTCGGTATTAATCTGCTCTCTGAACTCCGTTCCCGTTACCTGCTCCATCGGGAAGTCGTCAACCATTTTGTCACCGCTGTTCGTCATAAGAGTAAAATATCCTCTTTCACCGTCAGCCGTCATATCTGTCCTTATATTAATAATATAGAAGTTACCATTTTCTATAGCTGCCGATTCATTGCCATTAACCTTTACCATTTCTTCGGAAATCTCTGCCTTGTATGCTTTTCCTGCTTCTCCGGTCTGGAAATATATATTCATTGCCGGAGTTTCTCCGGTCATGCAGAAGCTCATATGCATTTCAGGCATGAGCGCGTCACTCATCTGATACTCGCGGAATATATAACGCTCTGAAGTATATTCATCATCCACGGTTATCTTCATCTTTCCGAGCATTTTATCATCATTACTAATCCGCTCATTTGTCCATGACGGACTCAGCACATTTCTCTCCTGCATCTGCCAGAGCCAATCAAGACCATTGTTGAAGTTCCATACATAACCGCTGTCGCCGCTGTTATTATCAATAGCAACCCAGCCTGCGTCCGGAGGATTAGCACCGCCTCCCGCCGCAGCAAAGCCCATATAATATCTGTCTCCAAGGCTTGAGCAGTCTATCGAAGCAAGGAGCGTCTTTGTCTTATAAACAGTCGCACTGTTTTCTGTCTGATAAATATTTAAGGTATTACCCGCCTTTTCTGCAATAAAATAAAGGTTCGGCTGCTGATTATCAAGCGTATAATCAATTACGGCAGATGTATCCCCGGCAAGCGCCACCGGTTCAAGCGATTCCAGACTTTTAACCGCGAAAACCTTTGCTCCCGGAACCTCGCCGACCTCGGCTCTGCCTCCGCTGAACTCAGCTGTTTTCACTTCAGACAGAGCGCCTCTTTCATCATAAGCCGCCGCAACCGCAAGCGTTCCGTCCGGAACAGCCGCCCTTACAACACCGTTTTCGTATGTGTAACCGCCGCCCCTATGCTTCAAATCATACGTAAGCTTTTCCGTACCTACCGCGTTATACTCGCCTCCGAACCAGTACATATCCGCATCTGCTTCAAGGCTCGAACGCAGCATGATTCCGAATTGTGACGCGCTCTGCATACGGCTGCGGTAATAAATTCTCGCGTCACCGTCAAATTCCTGATAAACATATCCGCATTCGTCACCGTCACCGCCTATGTACCCCTCCGGAGCATTGATTTTATATGTATAGTCAGGCGTAACGCTTACAAACGTCTTCGTGTTTACATTGCCTATTTCAGCAATCTTCCACGGCGTCAGGTCTGCCGACACATAAATGTCAATGCTTTCACTGCCTATACAGAGATTGTTATCTATGCACTCAACCTTTAAAGTACCGCTTGCAATATTTGAAAAGCTTATCGGAATCTGAGCCGATGTTCCGCTTACATTCTGAGAGGCTATAATCTCATCATTGAAGTAAACGATAACCTGAGAAATATCAGCATTATCCGGAATAAGCGTGAGGTCAAGCGTTTCGTTATATCCTATTCTGTCTCCGTCACTGTGGTTGTTAATCTTTACCGACGGATTTGTTTCCTCCGTAACATACGCTGTGTCTGTAAACACCGTAACTGTATCCTGCTCACCCGTTCCTACAGCGCAGCCCGTTTCAGCCAAATCTGCCGGATGTGATTCAAGCTGCTCCCACTGAGCAAGATTTTTTCCCGCGTAAAGGCTTACAAAGCCGTCAGTATATTCTATCTTGAACATAGTGTATTCGTCTGCGTTCAAGTCGGATTCCTCCATTGCGCCGACAAGACCGAAATAAATCTTCTTGTTATAATTATCGTCATAACCGCATCCTACCGCATAATCCCCGGCATATATATACGAAGGAATACCCTTTGTAAGATTTGACGGCTCAATTCCGGAAACAAGCTTATAATCACCCTCCGGCATACGTCCGTTCTTCTGTCCGTCCGCAAGCGCATTTTCACCGTCTGAAATCGGCACCGGCTTTACTGCTGAAATCCTTCCGCGGAAGTACAGCATAGCGGTATGGTACCCGCCCGGCAGCGTCACCTTAAACTGAGGTTCTCTCACCTCTCCGTAACTTACTCCGTCAATATAAAGCGTAGGCGCACCGCTGCTTATCGCCCACTGAACATCAAACACAGCCTCTGTTCCGTTTACATTTACGCTGAAATCTCCAAACTCCGGTGAAGCGCCGTTGGCGTATACCTCAAGCCATGTATATCCGTCATACGCCTTATTCAAAGAGTCATGCGGATTATCCGGATTAAGCCCCGCGGAGATTTCCCACTCATTCGGGATACCATCGCCGTCCGTATCGTAATCAGAATTGCGCGTTTCCGTTTCCCATACAGGATAACCGCGTTCATCAAAGCTTCCGCCCTCTGTAACAGTATCTCTCGGATCATCAACAAGTCCTGCACTTCCGCTCGATCCGTCCGGCGCGGTTCCGTTCTTAACATTCTCTATAATTCTCGCGTCAACCACATCAAGCTTCGGAAGCCTTGCGCCCGCATTTTCAAGAACATAGTCGTATGCCTCCTGTGCTGTAACCGTGTTTATCGGGTAATCATCTATATATGTACTGTTCGGTTCCTCAAGCTTTACATATTTCAATACTTTGCCGTCTGCGTATACACCGGTTCCTCTTTCAGGCTGCCAGTTGTTTTCATTTACAAGCGCCGCATCCTCACCTTCATCATCAATGTAGTTGCCGTCGGCATAAACCGCGCCGCTCCAGCCCGGTTCGTACTTGTTGCCCGCCGAAAATTCAAAAATTCTTGCCCGCTTATTTGCCGGAGTTGCCGGTCCCGGCTTGTAGTAGTTGTTTATGATATTTACATTCGCGCCGTTTTCCGCTCCATAGCCTGCCTTATCGCCCCAGTTGTAGAATATATTGTTTCTTATATCTACAACGGTTTCCGCGTCGGTATAGCCCTGCGTCATTGCAACTGTTTCCGAGGTTCCTATTTTCGGATTGCGGCTCTTATGCGATGCAATAATATTATGGTGAACTGTAAGGTTTACTCCGCCCCATATCGCCGCATAGCTGTGTTCGCCCTTATCATGAACGGACTGATTAAGCGCCTCGGCAATAATTGAATTCTGTATGGTAACGTCTTTTACGGCATATGCCGAAAGGTTCTCGTCCGTACCCCAGCTTACCGAACAGTGGTCGATGATAATACGCTGACTGTTATCCGTTACTTCCAGACCGTCCTGCGCTCTTGTATCACTTCCGTCCGCTAAATGCGCGCCGACTCTGAAGCGAATATACCGCACGATAATATCGTTTCCGCTCAGCTTTACGTTGTTTCCTCTGATACAAATACCGTCACCGGGCGCAGTCTGACCGAGAATGGTAGTATTTGAATGAACGCTTACGTTGCTCAGCAGGTCAATCATACCGCTTACGTCAAACACAACAAATCTTCCCGGCTTTGAAACAGCGTCACGGAACGAGCCTTCGCCGCTGTCGTTAAGGTTTGTTACATGGTAAATTTCCTGTGTTTCCGCGGCTCTTGCGCCCTTGGTATACATACCGCCGCCCTCTGCACCCGGAAAAGCCGGCGTTCTTTCCTCCGCGGCTTGAAGCTCCGCACCGTTCTCGGCAAAAACAGCCGTACCGGCAAAAGAACCGGCAATCATTGACGCGGCAAGGAGCGTGCTTAATATTTTTTTCATATTATTTTCCCTTCTATTACAGCCGCAATATCTCTTTATTGCGGCTGTATATCATTTACACTATATTGTTTACATTCCGAAATAAACCTTTGCGTTGTTATAGCAAATGTCCTCAACAATCTTTCCGAGAGTATCCATATCTGCCGGGAACTCGCCGTTCTCCACCCATGTACCCAAAAGGTTACACATAATACGTCTGAAATACTCGTGTCTTGTATATGACAGGAAGCTTCTCGAATCTGTAAGCATTCCAACAAACTTGTTCAATGCGCCGAGGTTTGCAAGAGCCTTCATCTGCTCTGTCATACCATCTCTCTGATCGCAGAACCACCAGCCCGAACCAAACTGAATCTTTCCGCCGTTGCCCGGACCCTGGAAGTTACCGAGCATAGTTCCGATTACATAGTTATCCTTCGGATTAAGCGTGTAAAGAATTGTTTTCGGCAGATTATCAGTCATTTCCATAGCGTTCAACAGCTTTGAAAGTCCCTCTGCGATTGAGTAGTCCGCAATCGAGTCGAAGCCGGTGTCAGCGCCGAGCTTATTAAACATTCTTGTGTTGTTATTTCTTAACGCACCGATATGAAGCTGCATACACCAGTCAAGCTCCGTATATTTCTTTGCAAGAGCGACAAGCACTGATGACTTATATCCCTCAATTTCCTCCTTCGTAAGCTTTTCACCCTTCATAGCCTTTGCGAATACGGCCTCAGTGTCAATGCCTTCGGCATACGGAGCGCCGTCAAGAGCGTGATCGCTTACACGGCAGCCGTTTTCATGGAAGAATTCAATTCTGTTATAGATCGCGTCAATCAAATCAGCAAAAGAATTAATCTCTATGCCCGATGCAGCCGCAAGCTTTGCGATATACGGGGCATATGTATCCTTCTCAATATTCAGCATAAAGTCAGGACGGAATGCCGGAACTACCTTCGCGCTTATATGACCCTTCTCGGCAATTTTCTTATGCCATTCAAGAGTATCGACAGGGTCATCCGTTGTGCAGATAATCTCAACATTTGACGCCTTAATAAGCTTAGCCGGACTCATCTGTGTTTCCTTGATTACAGCATTTGCCTTATTCCAGATTTCCTCCCATGTATCCTTTCTCACAACAGTGTCTATACCAAAGTATCTCTGAAGCTCAAGGTGTGTCCAGTGGTAAAGCGGATTTCCTATTGCGTACTGAAGAACCGAGCAGAATGCCTCAAACTTTTCAGCATCCGGCTTGCCGCCTGTCATATAGCTCTCGTCCAGACCCATCGAACGCATATATCTCCACTTATAGTGGTCGCCTCCAAGGAATATTTGTGTGATATTGTCAAACGGCTTGTCCTCATAAATCATCTGCGGCGAAAGATGGCAGTGATAATCAATAATCGGCATTTTTGCCGCGTGCTCATGATAGAGCTTTACTGCGGTTTCATTCTGAAGCATGAAATCCTTATCTAAAAACTTTTTCATTTTAATCATCCTCCATAAAAATACATTAGTCGGTTCCACCGCCGCAGGCGGCTCGAACCATAACGCGGAAAAATACATTTATTTCTCCTGTTAAATATCCTTATATTATTATACTATATTTATCCTGCCTTGTCACTATATATTTTATTCAAATTTACTGATTTTTTAAGTTTTTTCTTTATTGATTTTGTAAGTAATACAGATTTTTAAGCAAAAAATCTGTAAAAACTTGAATTTGTGCTTATTTTGTGTTAAAATTACTGAGAAATTGAACTTTGTCGTCAAACATATTACAGTTAATAACCGATGTTTTATTATTCTGCCGGAGTACAGGATCAGGCGGTTACGGCAAAAGAGAAAAGGGATTTGTTTATATACAGCTTTTTCCGCTGTACGAAAGGAATTTATTATGCTTCAAAACGGACAATCACTTCTTGTTGAAAGACTTGAAGAAAATGCAGATACAAGCATGGCGGAAGCGCACATGCATGACTATTATGAAATTTACTATCTGTCTAAGGGAAAAAGACGATACTTTATTAACCATACGCTTTACGACATCGACTGCGGCGATGTTATTCTCGTTGATAAGGGAGATATTCACCGTACTCAGGTAATAGAATCCGGTGAAAATTATACACGTCATCTTATACACTTTTCACAGGAACTTGTAGATAAAATCAACCCGATAATACCGGAGAAGAAGCTTCTGAAATGCTTTGAAAACAAAAAGCTTCATATTGCCGCCCCCGGTATGCATAACTTTAACTCATTGCTTCGCAAGCTTGAAAACGAAAGCAAATATGATGATGAGTTTAACCATCAGCTTTCACTTGTTCATTTTATGGAGCTTATGATTAATCTTAACAAGAACTCCAGCCAGAAAAATATGCGCTTTACGGACGACCTAACGGAATACGAGGACAGAATACAGTCGGTATGCCGTTATATCTGCAATTACTATAACAGACCGATTAACCTCGATGAAATTGCAAAAATAGCCTACATGAGTCCGACATACTTTTCAAAAAAATTCAAAAAGGTTACAGGCTTCGGTTTTAACGAATACCTAAACAGCGTGAGGGTTAAGATGGCGATTAATATGCTGCTCGAAACGAGATACTCCATCACAGAAATTGCAATGTACTGCGGTTATCAGGACAGCAACTATTTCGGAGATGTGTTCAGAAAAATGACAGGCATGTCCCCAAGCGCGTACCGTAAGCAGCATTTGAGCAATAATTGACCTTAAGGGAAGCTCTATTACAACTGTCCGCACTTTAATACAGTTTCTTTTTCAGAGCCCAATTAGGGGAAACGCTTATTAAGAGCGACGGGCGGATTTTCTCACGCGCCGCATTGAACAGTCTTGAAAACCGCTGTGTTTTCTATGTCCTTTCGCCTTGCTCGTAAAAAATCCGCTCATCAATCCATATGCCCGATTTAATCGGTATTTCCTTAAATTTTGTATACCTTTTTTCTTATTTCCTCTATACTGACGCCGTTCTCCTCCGCCAGTTTTTTCATACTGTCAAACTCCGGCTTTTCACGTACTGTACCGAAGCCTTGGCTTTTCTTTATCTTTACAGCGCCGTACTCCGTTTCTTTTTCATAAAAGCTGCTTGTAAGCTTCGCGCGGTCTGCGCTGCTGTAACGCAGCCCCCTCGTTGACGTGTATCTGAATAACAGTTCTATCATTTCACCGCGCTTTTCCTCCGTACATATGCAGACCATAACTACACCCGGACGGTTTTTCTTCATATATATCGGAACGGTAAATACATCGAGCGCACCGCAGCTCATAAGCTTATCACACGCGTAACCGAAATCTTCACCGGTCATATCGTCAATATTACAGCGTATAACGCAAACACTGTCAGCATTATCCTCTCCGGAACTGCCGAGAAAAGCCCTGACGCAATTGACCTGCTCAAGCTCCTTCGTTCCCATGCCGCTGCCGTTCCTCTCTACAGTCATTAACGGCATTTCTCCGAAGCTGTCTGCAAAATATTTAACAAGGGCGGCTCCTGTCGGAGTTGTAAGCTCACTCTTTATTTTTCCCGCATAAACCGGAATCCCCTTTATTATTTCCGCAACCGCCGGAGCCGGCACGCTTAAAATTCCGTGAGCGCAGTGTACGGTGCCGCTGCCCGTACATACCGGCGAGCAAATCACCCGATCCGGATTTATCAGGCTCATAAGCCAGCAGGAAATTATCACATCGGCAACCGCGTCAAGCGTTCCCACCTCATGGAAGTGAATGTTTTCAAGCATACAGCCGTGTACCCTTGCCTCGGCTTCTCCGATAATTTTATATACCGCTGCCGCGTCCTTCTTTACCTTATCCGGAATATTGTATGCGCTGATTTTTTCAAGTATTGAAGCATAAGACGCATGACTGTGTCCATGATGCTCATGATGATGAGTATGACCATGAACATGTTCATGATGATGCTCATGACTGTGCTCATGCTCAATTTCCCCGTATACGTTTACATCCAGCTTTGTACCGGCAACTCCGCAGCGAACGCAGTTATCTGCACTCACAGTCACACCTTCAATACCGGCTTCATTAATCATCTTTATAAAGCCCTCTCTGTCACCGTAGATTTCAAGCAGAGCAGCTCCGAGCATATCTCCGGCAACACCTGTATTACATTCTATATATAAGGTTTTCATAATAAATCCTTTCCTTAATTTATAACCGTAATAAGGCTGTCGGATACGACAGCCTTATTATAGTTATACGTTAAAAATTATCTGTTAAAGAAATTATCACTTGACGAACTCATTCTCGGTCTTAATCTTCTTGTAAAAAGATCATCCGAGCCGCCGATTTCAGTATTTCTTCTCGGAGCTGACGAAACGCTGCTGCTGCCTGACGAAGCTGACGAGCCTGAAAAGCGTGCATATCTGTCCGGCTCCTGCTGCGGCTTCTTTTCACCCTCAAGTCCCGTAGCGATTAATGTAACCTTAATATCATCCTTAAGGCTGTCGTCAACAGCCGTACCGATAATTATGTTTGCATCCTGGGATACCATCTCGCGAACAATGCCCGAAACCTCATTAACATCAACAAGAGAGAACTCGCTTCCGCCGGTTATGTTCAGGAGAACGCTTGAAGCGCCTGTTATGTTTGTTTCAAGAAGCGGACTCTCAATAGCGGCATGTACCGCGTCCTGAGCGGCATTTTCGCCCTTGCCGTAGCCGATACCCATATGAGCAACACCGCTGTCCTTCATGATAGTACGAACATCAGCGAAGTCACAGTTCATGATACCCTCCTGAGTAATAACCTCAATAATACCCTGAACGCCCTGACGCAGAACATCGTCCGCAAGCTTGAAGGAGTCCTTAAGAGTAACCTTCTTGTCCGCAATCTTAAGCAGAAGGTCGTTAGGAATTGTGACAATGGCGTCAACCTTGTCCTTTAATGAAGCGATACCCTCCTCGGCATTCTTCATTCTCTGCGGTCCCTCAAAGAAGAACGGCTTTGTTACAACTGCTACTGTAAGTATTCCGAGTGACTTTGCAGCCTCGGCAATAATCGGAGCCGCGCCGGTACCTGTACCGCCGCCCATACCCGCCGTTACGAATACCATGTCGGTATCCTTGAACAGGTTTTTAATCTCGTCCTTTGTTTCCTCCGCAGCCTGACGGCCAACCTCCGGCTTTGCACCGGCGCCGAGACCGCCCGTAAGCTTTGCTCCAATCTGCAAAACAGTCGGAGCCTTTACCATTCTGAGCTGCTGTAAATCTGTGTTGACACAAATAAACTCCGCCTTTGTAACTCCCGCTTCAATCATTCTGTCAACAGCATTATTACCGCCGCCGCCTACGCCGATAACCTTTATTCTTGCGCCTTCTATCATGCTGTTTTCTTCTAAATCTATAGGCATTACCATTCTTTTATCCTCCTTCGTAGTCCGACTTTCAAACCACTATACGCATTATATATTATTTTACTATTTTTTTTTACGAGTTTCAATAGTTTTTTAGAACAAACTTCAATTCCTGTAATAAAAATTTCACCGTAATTTTCTGTATTTTTTGTTTATTTTCACTAAAGTTCTCTGCCGAAATACATTTTACGGGACATATACCGCTTTACCTGACGATGTTAAATCTATCGTTCCGTGTGCATTTTCAGAAAGGCTTGTACCTGTAACCGTGACATTAAACATCCTTATTTTTCTTTCAAGCTCCAGATCAGAGCCGCACAGCGCGTCAATCCTATTATCATAGCCGAAGCGTATGCTTCCGGTATCAGACAAATCAATATAGTCGATTTTCCCAATCATATCCAGTCTGCTCATAACGTCAAGACAGGTTCTCAGAATTTCCGTCCTTCCCTCATCGTTGTCGGCAGGAGTAAGCTCCTTTCCAACACGATATTTAGAAACCGGGAAGCCCTCAATAACCGGAAGCCCGTCATTATCAAACTCATTGCTGTCCGAAAGAACCTTAAGCTGCGGGTCAATAATCACACTGCGCCCGTTAAGCTCCATGCTTGCCGCAGGCTTACATTCCGTTATATTTACGCGGATTGACGGAGGAATCAAAAACTTTGAAACGGACACACTCTCCACATAGCTCAAATCAGAGAGTATTTCCTCCGCTTTTGCATTTGAAAACATTATGAGATTTTCACCCTTTGCTTTTTCAAGCCTCTCCGCAAGCTCCTCGGCAGTTACAATAACATTGCCTGAAACCGCCACATTTTTTATATTAAGCAGCGGTGTAAGAAAAAGCACAATAAAAACAAGCAGAGCCAAAGCGGCGGCAGTCAAAGCCGCGCGAATACGCATGGCACGCCTGTGCTCCGACTGCTTTCTGCGCTGTGCCTCACGCTTTTTCTTTTCAGAGCTGCGTTTTTTATTCAATTCTTCCCTTGCGCGGTCCATATCATAGCCGCTGTCGGGCGCATCCTTCCGAACGCGCCTCCCATATCCGCTTCCGCTGCGGTTTTTATCACCGCTCGGCGGAATATAATTTCTATCCTTATCCATATAATTAATTAATATACGAGAATTTATCCCGCCGCACATACCTGATGCGCGGTCATAAGCCCAATTCTCTCTCCTTACGGCGAATACTCCTATTGTACCCGCCTTATACAAGCATTGCAATCCGCAAGACTTTTTTCTATTTCCTCATAGCCTCTGTCGATATACTCGACTCCGCTTATTTCGCTTGTTCCTTCCGCTCCCAGCGCCGCGACAACCAGCGCCGCTCCGCCTCTCAGCTCTCTCGCCACAAGCCGTGTCCCGTACAACGTCTTAACACCGCTTACAACGGCGCTTCTTCCCTCCACCTTAATATCCGCGCCCATTCTCACAAGCTCGTCAACATGACGGAATCTGTTCTCAAATATATTCTCAACGTATACCACAGTCCCCTCCGCAGTTGCCGACATAGCCATGAACGGCGACTGAATATCCGTAGGGAATCCGGGATACGGCATTGTCCGTAAAATGTGAATATTCTTTAATCTTCCGCGTGATTTCAAATGAATAGTTCCGCTGCTCACATTTATTCGTGCTCCCATTTCACGGAGTACGTGGAGCATAGCACCCATGCTTGACGGATCCGCACCGGTCAGAAATATTTCTCCGTCAGTAGCCGCCGCAGCCGCAAGATATGTCGCAGCTACAATTCTGTCCGGCATTATTGTATATTCCGCGCCCGAAAGCTTCTTAACTCCCCTAATCGTAACAAAGCTGCTGCCCGCGCCCGTAATCCTCGCGCCCATTGCGTTAAGAAACGCCGCCAGATCCGCAATCTCCGGTTCCCGCGCGGCATTTAAAATCGTTGTGGTACCCTCGGCGCATACCGAAGCAAGCATTATATTTTCCGTAGCGCCCACGCTCGGAAAATCAAGGTGTATGTCCGTGCCCTTAAGCTTTTTTGCCCTGCATATTATGTAACCGTGCTCCTCATGTATGCTGACGCCAAGCTCCTTCAAAGCTTTAAGATGAAGGTCAATAGGTCTTAAGCCTATAGGACAGCCGCCCGGCATACTTACGCGCGCCTCGCCGCAGCGTGTTATAATCGCGCCTAAAAATATGATTGACGATCGCATCGCGCGCATTAAATCATCACATATTTCGCATGAGCAAAAGCCGTCCGGATCAACAATAACAGTATTGCCATGGCGCTCAACCGTACAGCCGAGACGTTCAAGCACCAGATCCGTCTTGTCAACATCTCTGAGCCGCGGACAATTATGGAGAACGCACTTATCTCCCGCAATCACGGTTGCGGCAAGAATCGGCAGAACCGAATTTTTTGCGCCCTGAACACGAATTTCGCCGAGCAGCGGCACACCGCCGTCGATTATAAGCTTACTCATCATCGTTCCTCCCAACATAATATAATTATATCTCATATTATGCCGTAGGAAACGCAGGTGTTACTTACTGCTCCTTTTCTATCGCGTGGATTTTCGCTACTCTGTCTGAGTGTCTGCCGCCGAGATGCTTATTTTCAAGCCATGCGTCAACTATCATGAACGCAAGCTCGCGTCCGACAACTCTGCCGCCGAGACATATAATATTTGCGTCATTATGCTGACGCGCCATAACAGCACTGTACACATCACCGCAGAGTGCGGCTCTGATGCCGTTAAATTTATTTGCGGCAATTGATATTCCTATTCCGGTTCCGCACAGGAGTATTCCTCTCTCTGCCTCGCCTGCAAGCACAGCCTTGCACACCGGACGCGCACAGTCCGGATAATCAACGCTGTCCTCTGTAAAGGTTCCGTAATCCTTTACCTCTATACCTTTTTCAAGTAAATGACCTATAACGTGCTTTTTAAGCTCAAAACCGCCGTGGTCGCTTCCTATTGCTATCATTATTGTATCTCCATTCCGCCGCTGTCCCGCGGCAATACAAGGAGCAGAAAATAAGCAAGCTTATAATCCAAACTCCTTTCACCAATGCGTCTGGGAAAAGAGAAGCAAGCAGTTTGCCGTTTTGAGGAGCACAGTCGTACGCTGTACTTCAATCCCTGAATGACGGCGAGATGCGCCGCTTATCTTTTCTCCTTTACCGTTTGGGAAAAGAGAAGCAAGCAGATTGCCGTCAGAAACGACGCCGACGTATGTTTATACTTCACGTCGCTGAGGGCGGCAAGATGCGCCGCT
>JAUNPN010000029.1 GCA_030536655.1 bacterium
TTTAGATTGTAATTTTGTGCATTATTTAGTCGTGCTTAAGTTGTGGATAGTGGTTGTAATATCCCTTCCTGCATACACCGCCGCCGTTGGCAATAATCGTACTGCCGCCGGAGGTGTTGCCCTCTATTGTGGTAAAATAATCACCCGACACGCTTGTTACTATGCCCGTATGCTTAAATGTACCGTTTCTGTAAAAGATAACGATATCACCCTTTTTAGGATTTGCGTTAAGCGTGAACAAGCTCGCCATTGTCGGACAGTACACATACGGGTAATGCCTGAGTAGCTTTTTTGCCATACATTGTCCAAACGCTTTGAATAAGCACCATGTCACGAATGCCGCGCACCACGGCTGCCCCTGAAACTCCGGCTTGATGTCGCGCCAATACTTCGTATAGTTCGCTATGCCGGCATTTGCGGTCTTATCATCAAGCTGCGCGCTGCTTTTCTTTTCAAGATAACCTACCTACGCATCTGCAATGCTTATCAATTTCTCAATAGCCGTCATTAAAAATCACTCTCCATTTCTCAGCTCGTTCATATACTTATCAGCCTGTATAGCCTCTTTTGAGAAGCTATTATTGTGCCACCACGCAATGACCAATGCCGTTATTGTAGCAACTGTCGTTACTGCCGAATACACATCCGTGTCTGAAAACGGCAGCGGATTTTTGCCCGCTGCCGTAAGGATCGTATTCAATAACGTAACCGCTAATGTGGCAGTCCTCGCGATCGTTCCCGCTGAAACCTTAGTCTTCATATCTCATTCGCCTCCCTTCTGTTCCAAAGTGTCAAGTCTGTGTGAATTTGACTTGCTCCGCTGCTCTACAACAACCACACGCTCAACAAGATTGTTATGCTTATCAACCCTTGCGGAGAGCGTATTGATGTCGTCCTTTATGCCCCTCAGCTGTTCCTGCATCACAGCCCGACGCTTGTTGTTGGCAAGCAGACTGCCGCATAATGTGCCTATGAGCGCAAGAACCGCTATTATGATTTCTGCAATATACTTTCCCATAATACTATGTCTCCCTTTTATTCCTGAATGTTATCCTTTTCCGTTACAAACTCCGCATAGCCGGAGATATACATGGTTTCATTATTGATAAACCCCTGCACATTACCTATGTTAAACTCAAACTCCAACTGACACCAACGATTTCCCACATAGATTATGTCCGACAATTCCAAGAGCATTGATCCGTTAAGCATGAATACATCATTAAACGACTTGATGTGCTTTGTTTTTCCCGTCTCGGAATCATAGAACGGCATATACGACTTGTCCGTATATAGCGTCGGCGTTTCCTCAAGATACGGTATCGGTATATTCTCAAACCCTACGCGCCATATCGGTCTGCCGTCTATCCATGTGCCGACTTACACAGGTTTACTGCTGTAATTTTGCTCCGGTATTGCCGTATCGTTTGCGCCGATCAGTATAGGCTGCCCGTCAACATAGATATACGCATAATATGTGCTGCCGTCCTTCGGGATCATATAAATAACATTATCCTGAGCGTCATAGTTTGCGACTATTTTTATGTTATCTATATAGATGCCATGTATACGCTTCAACGCCCGTGATTCCTCTCAGCCCACCATCTCGGAAACCAACGGTATCACCCGCAAGGATTTCTCCCGTATCCCTGTCTTGTATAACATACTCCGTTGTGTGGGTATTAAAATCAATCGCTGCTTTTATATGCAGCCAACCTTTTATTGAAACTGCTGCAGCTTTATTGCATATAGTCAAAGTCGAACCGTTAGCTGTTCCGACAACGAACGCCACACCCTCCGCCGTATAATTTGTGCCGCTTGACTCACCCGGACGCTATGTGAGATCTGCCATGCCAAGTTGCCACCGTCCACTGAGCTTTATATCAAATTAAGCTACAATAAGCGTCGCTCCGTTCATTATATCCGAGCAATCAAAATACGCTCGGCGGTATGTATTACTGTTTCCGCTACCCGTGATACTTTGATAAAATTCTCCCTCATCCTCCGTTACACTGCAAGCTGTCCTATAGCTGTTCGTGAATTTGGAGACACCATCGGTAAAATCATGAAATACAGATTTTGACGGCAGCTCCTGCACAACCATACGCTTAGGGCTGTTTTTATTAACGCTGCTTAAGTGGCTGTTCGTTTCCGTTATTGCGCTTGCGGCATTATTAGCCGATGACAATGCTTCGTTCGCCCTCAAAAGCGCATTATCCGCACTTGACTGTGCCGTATCCGCAGAACTCCGCGCCGCATTTGCCGAATTTTGCGCCTCAGCTATCGCCTGCGCGCTTGTCTCTGACAGTGTTTCAATCTTGTTTGAAATCTCCTCATCCGCATTTTCTCGTTGCTGTATTTCATTCTGCAAATCCGCATATGATGCTAATCTTACATCCGCCATAATCTATCCTCCATCATGAATATATTTTTATCAGTCTGCTTGCCTTATCATCCGCATAGGGAGAGTCTATGGCAAGAATATGATATGTGCTTCCCTTCTGCATACTGACCGTTGCTTTGGTCTTGGTATAATCATATATCTGCTTCATGTCGGGATCGAATATTAGCAGGTCAACATGTCCTGAACTTGCGTTCCCATCATACTGTTCCGTTGCGTCAATCGTATATGTCCCTTCACTCTCCGACGTATATGCAATAAGCACTCTGTCCTGCTTCTTTGTAGGAGTAAACGCATACTTTTTCATTTTGGGTATGCTTACGAGGTTTCCGGCTATGTTTGCCATAACCGATGTTGCTTCTGTAAGCGTTCCTCCTATGTTTACAAATACTCTTGCCGGTGTCGTGTACAGACTTGACCGCTTGGTATACAATCCGCAGAAATATTCACTGTCCTCAAGGCGTGAGCTCGGTTAAGCTCTCTGTAACTGCTGCGCCCGATGAAAAGCTATAGCTCTGCCTCCAAGTGTACGAACGGTTTATTGTGCTGCTCGGCACAGCTACTATCTGCTGTATATCGCGCTTTGTACTAAGCGTTACATCTACGATGCATGATGCCGTATATTTCCCGTCTGTATTCCCGCCCGAATCAGAATAGGCGGGCATTGTAAAGGTCGCCGCTGATATCCATGACAAGCCGGTATAGATATATACAGTCCACGAGCGGTTAAACAGCACCGTTGTATCTGCATACAAAAATGCTTCTATGGTAAATGCACTGCTGCTTTTCAATGGATATGTCAGCACTATCGGATAGGCATAGTTTCCGCTCAGCTTCACCTGTGAACCTGCCCATTCCCAATCACTGTAGGGGCAGTTATATGTAATGTTCATATCTGTTACCTCAGAAAGTCTTTATTACAATATCGCCGTTGCTTGTTGTAGGCGCAGTCGTACCCGATGTCCAGAACACAACGTTTCTCAGCTTCGCCGTTGTGTATGCCGAGCTTGCCGCCGCCTTCGGTGTCCCCGTAAATGCAGGCGATGAAAACATTGTGGTCTTGCTCTCGTTTGTGACATTGCCAAGACCTATCTGTGATTTTGTTACGCTGTGCGGATTGGATTTATTCGCGATATGATTTATGAGGTTCGTTATCGCAAGCTTAATTTTACCGAACGTTGCCGACAGCTTTTCACCGCTCGTAAGCGTTGCAAGCGCGGATGCCTCGGTATAGGTCGGTGTCTGATCGTTGGTACCGACATTCGGCACATTTCCAAGACCTACGGCTTCTTTGGTGACAACAATATCTCCAAGAGTAGTCTGCACGAACGCTGTTGTGGCAAGCTGCTGTGAACTTGTACCCTTCGCAGCTGTAGGCGCAGTAGGTGTTCCTATGAATGAAGGTGATGTAAACATCGTGGTTTTGCTCTCATTTGCGACATTGCCAAGCCCTACTTGTGCCTTTGTCACATTATGCGGATTGTATGCTGATGTGTGGGTATTAAACCTTTCGAGCATTGTGTTCCAGTCATCAATATCATCCGCCAATATGCCATCTAGCACACTTTTATTTGTATGAGTATGCACAAGATCGTAGGTATCCTCCGGTATAATAATACCGCTTATCGCGTTTGCCACAAACTCAGTCGTTGCAAGCTGCGTTGAGCTATTGCCGAGCCTTGCAGTAGGTGCTGTCGGCGTTCCTGTAAATGCCGGTGACACAAAGCAGCTGCTCCATGCAGACCAGCCTGTATTAACCCGATACCGCTGATAAATACAGGTAGTCCCCGTCATATCATGCACAGCAAGCTGAAATCTTGCTCCGCCGTTTGGAGATGCCTGCATAACAAGTCCCGTCCCATCAACAGGTGCATTAACCGTGTTATTTCTAAAGAAAAATAAGCCGCCAGATATATTGTTCAGATTGGCACTGCTTTCAAGCTGCACTATGGTTTGCTGGAACGACACCTCATGCGGATTATTAATATCATCGGCATGATTAGTCGCTTTTGCAAGCTCCTCATCTATAATGTCAAAATTCTCACCGAACACATCCTCTACCGATTTCGATATAAAATCAAGCATTGTCGGCTTGTTCAAGCTCCGAAAGCGTTAAAATGTTATTGCCTTGCAGTCTTGCGCTCACTCTTGACCGCCTGTTCTCGTCAGTATCATCAATAGGCTGTAAGCCTACATCCGCCTCATGCTTTGTAAATTTGTCCGTTTGGGTAATAAATAGTCGCAGGCTCTCGGTATCAATATCTGGCTTAGCTTTATCAAGAATATTCTGTATAACTGAGTACAGATCAGATACTACCTTTGATTTTCGATAATACCACGGCAGTCTGTTTATCACGATATATTCACGATCCCCAATACCGGAATAACACCGTCATCAAGCGGTATGTTTGCTGTGCCTTCATTTATAACCAGCTCGGAATAATCCTCCACACCGCTTATAGAAAGAATAATACCCCCTATCTTAGCATAGGAAACATAAGCCTTGTTCAAAGCCACCTCTGACAGATAATCGGAAATTGTGGCTTCGATTTCCGGCTTGATCGTATCCTTTATACCGCTCTCGACCTTCACGGATATATTGATCGTAAGCGATGCCGCGCTCTCCACAGTTACATCTGCGCCGATCGGCCGATTATTATCAATATGCTCCTTGACCTCCGCTACCAAATCCTCATCCGCAGGCTGATTATCAGTATCGGTTATTATGAGCTTCACTGTGCCGGGTCCGTTCCACAGGGATATTACCTGTACATTTCCGACACCCACAATCTCCTTTGCCCATTCGATATAGTGATACTTGTTCCCGCTCACATTCGGACGCGATACCTTTTCAAGATAACGCTCCAATAGATCGTAGTCGTTTTCCTCGTCATAACCGCCTGTTGTCGGTGTTATATTGCTGACGCCCGTCAGTCCCGGCAGCGTTACAGGAAATCTGTTTATTTCTCCGACTTTAACATTACCGATCTCGCCCGCCGTCACGCAGGTTACATATACATCGGCATAGCCCTCTTCGGAGATAGTCACTGACTCATCAACAGAGAACAGAATATTATCCGCTGCCAGCTTTGACCCCGCGCGTATTATCTCACCGCGATTGCCGTAGATACGAGCGATGCCTATAGCATAAGTGGCTGAATGTCTTGTGATGCCCTGCTCCGCCGCCTTTCGGTCAAGGTATATGCCTGATGCCGTTATTGCAAAAGCGTTTGTTTCCAATTCGGAAACGCTGCTCTTCAATTGCGCTATCTGCTCCGCTACAGGATAAAACAGGTCATACAAAAAACGAGCCTGCGGAGGTATCATAACCCTCCGGCACACTCGCCAGCATATTTTCAAGAATTTCATCCAATGTCATAAGAAAGCGTCTCCTCTCCGTATGAGGTTGTAAGCGTAAAGCTGATGTTTAATACTGTGCCTTGCTTTGTGACCGAAAAGCTGTCAGCGCTCTGTACATCATCATGGCGCAGGAGCGCGTTCTCGATCTCACGCTTCAGCTCCGATTCCGCAAAATCATATTTGTACGACTTGCCTATTTCCTCTATATTCGCACCATACTCCTTGCCTCGATAAAGCCCATACCGTCCCGCCTGTGTACGGAGCGTTTCCTCGACCCACAGCTTTAATGCGGAAATACCCGTCAGAGTTAACACATCACCGTTTTCAAAGGTAAATTCATTTTTAGTAAAGTCAAACGCATATGTATTTTTCATTGCACAACTCCAATCACAATAAATTTATTATCCTCCGAATACGGCAAGAGCACGACTTCTTTGCCTAAATACGTATATCCTACAAACCGCCCCTCGCTATCGTATGTCTTGTCATAAATATCAAATGTAGCCCTTATATCGTCCGCATAAAGCAAAGTCCAACTGCCAAGCCTTATCTTAAGCTCCGGCAGCGAGATTATTGTGCCGAACATCGGAGTGTACGGCGAAGGATTGTCACTGTTTTTTATATACCTTGCAAGCTCCGTTATTCCGTCCATAGCCCCTCCTTTCGGGCATCAAAAAAGCGACTACCGAAGTAATCGCCTAATGTGTAAAATATACTGATATCACAAAAGCCACCCGTAATCTTGACGGCAGTCAAGAACATAATCAATATATACTGTGCTGTCAACTATCTGGTATATAAGCAAATATCTTTTTCCGACAAGCTTTTTTCTGTATTTATTTGCCGGGATATATTCATTGTTCAGCCATTGATAGCTTTCGGGCATATAGTCTAATGATTGCATTTCTGATATAATTTCATCCCGCAGCTTTGAGGCCGCATTCTTACTGACCTGCGCCAAAAATCTAACATGAGATGCAAGCATATTCATTGCTCTTTCCGAAATTATAACCTCGTAACGTTTATCCGACATTTCTTGCCTCCGATATGACCGTGTCAAGCATTCTTGACGCTTCGTCTATTGTGTACCCTTTTTTGCCCGCCAGACGTTCTTCCTCTGCTGCAAGCAGCTCCTCTCTCAGTCTGAGCATTTTTTCTCTTTTTGAGAATGCGTCAATATCCATAACAACTAAATCCCCCTCACCGTTCTTTGTAAGATATACCGGCTCCCCCGTCATCTTACAAAGCTGTGATATATCGTTATAGTTCTTCCTTATAGCGGCTGATGGTCTTATGTTCATACTATACACCTCCAACATTGTAGCAGTTTTATATCTTTATTATATTCTTATTTTACTACAATATTCAAACAATGTCAATGGTCTATTTTAACAAATCAGATCTTTTTCAGCTCCAGCTTATCAAAATGCCATCCGTTCTTAAAACTATGGTCAGTGCTTTCGATAACATATTTCACATCATCCACCGTGATGACCTCACCCGCTCTGGTGTAGCTGTCATATTTCTCTATAACCTCAAAGCTGTATGTTTCCGCCGGAGCAGTATTTGCGTCAAGCTCACGCTGCGCAACGGTGTCGGCATTTTCCTTTTCGATGTCTATCTTGACTATTTTCTGCAGGAACCCGTATCGGGTTATAAGCTCCTGGTTCTGCAGCACCTTCAGCTCCGTATATACATTATCCTTTTCAGAAGTCACTTTAACGGAGTTTATCATACTCTCAATAGAGATACTGTGGCTCATATTGCCCTTGTAATCCGGTGAGTATGCCTGTGGGATATTATCCGCTATACGAAATTCGGGATACGCAACAAGATCACCTATGGCATATATCCTAAGCCCTTCCGGTATGAAGTCGTAATTATAATCGCCTCCGCATTTATCTAATATATCGCTCAGAATTGACGATATGGTCTTATCGAAATATATCTGATCTATATTCACCGTAAGCTCCGGCAGCATCGCTATGTTTATTGACAGATCAGAGCAAATCTCCTTTATCGCATCTACCTCTGTTATATTCTTGAACTGATACGTCTGACTTGTTTTATTGAGATACCATCCGAGGTCAACCACGCTGTATTTATTGCTGTCCTTGCTCCCATCATCAATTTTAATTATTATTCCTCTGTATATCTCCGCATTCGTGACCATACGGATAATATCGCCCGTTTGAGCTGTGCACATCAAATCCTTTAGGTATGCGGCATCCGATTTTGCAATATCAAACGACATTGTGGTGGCAAGCTCATATATGCTGTTTTTCCATGACAAGTTTCCGGCGTATGCTGTAATATCCGTGTCATTGGCACACAGCGTCAATGCGCCTGTCGGAGTAAGCTCGGTTTAACCTGTCATCTTCAGCATAATGTTTTCTTTGACGCGGTTATTCCATACAACTGTTTTTTCTTTCTCGCTGTCGGAATAATTGTTTTCGGAGTACATATACTCCTCGTTGCCGGCTGCATAAACCGGATAATCAAAATAGCTGCCAAGGTTTATGACCTTCGTAACACAACCATTGCTCGGCGGGTTATCGTGGTTCTTCCAGTTAGTCACCCATTCAACAATACACTTCCCGTTCTCATGCCCCCATTTGTTAGCCGGATTATGATCCCAAGCCGTATATGTCTGTGACTTTATATCCGCTATAATACCATGTATGACTCTGCCGTCCGACATATACACATCAACATAATCTCCGACTGCGCCGAAGGTGGATGCCATGGCAAGCATATACCTGTTGCCGACTATTTCGTAGCCCTCACTGTCGTAATGCTTACCCGCCTCTTTTATCAGCCTGCCCTGCTGCGTGTTCATGTTGGTTACAGCGTCCCAATTCATGTAGGTATAATACTTACCCAAACCGCTCGGAACATTTATAACAGTTTCACGCTGCGGTTTTAACGCAAAAGATGAGCCTATCGAACCGCTGCCCGATCTTGATATTATCCAAAATCCGTCCTTTGCGTTGGAACCGCAGCAGCATTTATTGATATAGTCCGCGCTCCACGTTCTTGATGAGCACATGGAGTAATGGTTACCGTTCGGATCGTTTACCGAGATCTGATTGCTCCCATTTATTTTGCATAGCACAATATAATGCCCACCGCCGATGAAATCACATGGTCCCTGCGGATTTGCTATTACAGGTATCCCATTTTTTAATGCAGAGATCACTTCGTTTATGCTGTGTGAATTCCTGACCGTCAGATTATACGGAGCCTTGTCGAGCTGCGGAAAGCATACGCTGCCCTGAATGGTTTGATAACCGCCCATAGCGTTCGTGAACAGCTTTGCCGTATCATTGGGAGTAGCATCAAAACCGTAAAATTTAAGTGGAGTAGTATAATATAAATAGAGTCGACAAACACCAAAAAAATCACTGTGAGCTAATACAACTCACAATGATTTTAATCAATTTCAATGGATTCCATATATTATGCATTCAGCACACACTCCAAAACCTCATCGGCATTGGTATCTGGCTTCGCCTTTTTCCACACCTTTTCTATAATGCCGTCCTCGTTTATAAGATATGTTGTTCTCACGATACCCATCGATACCTTGCCGTACATCTTCTTTTCCTGCCACACATCGTAAGCCTTTATCGCTTTAAGCTCAGGATCGGAAAGAAGTATGAAGGGCAGTTCATACTTACCGGCAAACCGCTGATGTGACGCTTCGCTGTCCTTGCTTATGCCCATAACGACCGCGCCCGCATCTATGTATTCCTCATATGTTCTTGCAAACGCTTGTGCCTGCCTTGAACATCCGGGCGTATTGTCGCGCGGATAGAAATATACAACTACTTTTTTGCCGAGATAATCACTCAGTATTACCTCGTTTCCATCCTTATCGTTCAGAACAATCTCTGGCGCTTTTGTACCCGCTTCTAACATTTTTTATCCTCCCTCGCTTATAGTCTCTCACAAACACCTACGCAATATAATCTTTAAAAATAGTTCTTTACGAGCCGCCCGTCATTCTCATTATAAGCAGACCGCCGTTTTCTTTGAGCCATTTGTCCCACTTGTGATAATCAGGAAAAACTCTTAATACTTCAGCATAGAACTTGTCCGAATGATTCATTTCTTTTCTGTGGCAAAGCTCATGCACGATCACGCTGTCAAGCACCTCCGGCGGCGCAAGCATTAAAAGGCAGTTAAAATTAAGGTTTCCTTTTGCCGAGCAGCTTCCCCATTTTGACCGCTGATTTCTGATCGTTATTCTGCCGTATGTGACGCCTATCTTTTCGGCATAATACCTTACTCTGTCGGGTATTACAGCTAATGCTTTATCTGCAAGTGCCTGTATATCACTCATTGAGAGAGGCTCAATGCCGTCGAGCGCCTTTTCCTGCTCCTTGATCTTCAAAAGATGATTGTCGATCCATTTTTTATGTTTTGCGACAAACTCATTGATGTCTTTATCTGTCGCTCTTATCGGAGCACGGACTACCAATCCGTCTTTCTTGATTTCAAGCGCAAGCGTTCTTCGATTGCTTCTGATTATTGTGTATTCCATTGATATACCACCGATTATAGAATATTTTCGGGCTTGTTCATTCTTCCGTTCCAGCCCATACCTCGTCCCCATTCTATTGTTTCTTCCTTGTCATTGTAATCATATGCATCGCACTCCCGACCGTGAACACCTAAAAGAAAAGCGCAATATCCGCCTATGCCTCCGACATCGTCAAGCAGTGGGAGTCCGTCAGCAGAAACGCATACAGGCTTATGCTTTACAACAACATTTATTAGCTGATCACGCAACTCGCCTTCTATTTCTTTTCCGTTTTTATCTATCGGGTGCTGATTCTCCGCTATTGCTTCTTTAGTTATCGGAACCATTACAAAACCATCTTCTGACGGCTCATTCCATCTGTCAAAGCTCTCATATTCATCCACGCAAGTGATCTCTATCTGCCAACCGTCACCGTAATCATACGAATACATAATTCTGTCAGACAAAGGTATTACCTTTGGATTGGTTTCACGGCAGAATCTATCAATGTCATAATCATCCGTGAATGTTCTCATTTTGTTATAATTATCGGAAAAGCTGCCGTTTGCATCACGAATAAGTCTTTCTGTTTTAAATTTCCACCCTTCATAATCAGACGCTGCCAGAACCTCACCTATGGTAAGTCTCTCAAGCAGCTCATCCGTACCAGACTCAAACAGCCGTCTGCTTTCATCTGTGGTGACATTTTCTATTTTTGCAATTTTTCCATCCGTTTTCCCTGTCATAAACTCTTCAAAGCTCGGACCTATCCTCAGTATAGGATTTTGCTGTTTAAATGCTTTTGCCTGAGTTGCCGCATAGAGATAATTCTCACAAGAGCCACCATAATAATACGGTCCGGTATATTTCCTTTTAAACCATGTCTTGGGACTAACGCTTCCGTCATAATCATCATCCCAATACAGATCCTCATTATCTCCATCCGGGAATCTGAAGTAAATACCGCATAAATCAAGCCATTTCGTCAGCTTATTATCCGTCAGCTGCGAAAACACTTCATCAGGATATGCAAAATTATGCAAATGACTGTTCTGCCAGCCAAAGGCTCTCTGTATCGCATAGTGAAGATTATGCAAACGCATGTCTGCCGGCGCAAGAATATCACGGCTGATTGCCCGCTTCATTTTTCCGTATTTTTTTAAGATATGTTCTGCTTCATCATCAATATCGGCGATCAACTCCAAATGCAGTTTCAGGATTTTGTGACCGTCTCCGACATAACCAGTCTTCTCTTTCCATATATCAAATTTTTTCATTTCCATTACCTCATTTCTAACAGGCTGTTTTTTTGCAAATTCTCTGTTTCTCTCTCTGAATTTTTTACTTTGTTCCGCATTATATGACTGCAATAGCCCATACTCACCCCTGCTGTACGGCATATATGCCTGAACAGTCTTTAGCGGTTTTTGCAGTTTATCGGCAATTTCGGCAGTTGATAATCCTTCATCTACAAGTTTAACTATTTCATCGCTCGTAACGCTGTGCCACAGTCCCTCGGTTATCAAAATACGCCTGACCTTTACTTCAGATATACCGATTTTTTTTGCAATTTCCTTTATTGGTGTCCCTTTCTTAAATTCATCCGTAATTCTATCCAAAACCATCATCCTCCCGAATAAATATATTGTAACACATAATTACTGCATCGTCAACCTAATCTTTTATATTTCTAACCTAATCTTTTTTGTCAATAAAAATGTGCTGTTTGAGGTGGATGGACACAATTAAACGAAATTCAAAATCAGGGGTCCCTCCCCTGCGGTTTCGGCATGTATCAACTTTGATGTTGACTTGTAACTCCTCGTGCTGGGCTCGAACCAGCGACATCGTGATTAACAGTCACGCGCTCTGCCACACGTTAACAAAACAACCCAAGTAGAAAGAGAAAAATCTCAAGCCGTTTTGTTTGCGTTTTAGATGGATATATTCAATTGTTATTCTTTAGGAAGGATTTTCACTGAAAAACTGCGCATAGCTCGCATTCAGCGTTATTTCAACATTGTACCCCTTCCCTACCTTTATTTCGTCAATCAACTGACAAATTATCATTTTCTTCTGTTCAATACTCGCACTCTCAAACTCCTCCGCCCATGTTAAAAACTGCTGATAATAATAATCAAGCTTTGAAAGTACTTCGCCCTGCTCTGTCAACTCTCTGTCGCACTCAGCAATTAAACGGTCTGTACTTTCTATTTCTGCTTTTGTGGATTTAATTGACATTGCCAGCACATCTACAGGAAACTGATTTTCACCGCACAAGCTCTTGCCGACTTCAAGAGATAATTCCGATAACCGCTTTTGCAGCTTTTCACGCTCTTTTGTCAGCTCATTTTTACGCTTGCGCTTTTCATTCAATTCCTTCTTATAGCGAATTTCCAATGCCTTGTCCTTTTGTGTTTTCCTTATTTGCTCCAGATAATTTCTGACTACCTCCAACACAATCGTATCAACACGTTTTGCACTGTAAATGCTCTGTCCGTCACAGTCATTCAATCTGCGCGCTCTGTGATAACACATATATCTTAATACGGTTGATGTTCCCACCGAACCGTCTTTTCTTACATAATGTTCATTATGCTCTGATGAGGTTAATCGCGTTACGCAGTGTGCTCAGTAGATATTACCGGATAAAAGTGTTTTTCCCTTGGTTGTACGTGCTATATGCTGCTTTTCTTCATTCTTCTTTGAACGCTGTTTCAGAATATGCTGTACGCTGTCAAACACATTTTCGTCTATTATCACAAGATGTTCAAGTTTTGGCGATGTTGTTTCTCCGGCAACATAATAACCGCAGTAAATACGATTTTTTAATATACGGTTTATCGTATTACATTGAAACTCGCTGCCGCCATGTGTGCGTACTCCCAATTTATTAAGGTATTCTGCCATTCTGTATGAGCCGTAACCCTCGTTAAGCGTCTTGTCAAAAATCATTTTGACATACTCCGCTTCCTTCGGGTCAATCTGCAAGTCCTTAACCTGCTGACCTTTCTTGTTTACACGTCCCAGATTGACTGCTCGGTATCCAAGCGGCGTTGCTCCGCCGTGGTAAATACCGTCAGCCGTAAGCTGCGCCATACGTGTTTTTAGGCGCATTGATGTTTTTACGCTCTCACCGTTTGCCTGCCAATAACGTATGTAATTGAGGAGCTTGTCGGTATGATTTTCAAATTGCTGTTGTCCTTCCTGTGTACTCCACACCTCAATGCCGTTTTTGGCGAACCATTCCACAACAAAAGGCGTCTCATCGTCACGTCTGCCCAGCCGGTCGAACATATACACAAGCAGTACATCAAATTCCTTATTTAACGCCGCTTCTTTTAAATCCTGTATTGCATCACGGTCGTTAGCCGAAACCTTAAAACCGCTTACACCTTTTTCATAAAATTCCTTGGTAATCACCCACCCTTGCTGTTTTACAAAATCCTGACAAGCAATTTTCTGCATCGGAATGTCATCCTTCTGCTTATCCACTTGCTTTTTCGTGGATACTCGGTATTGCCCCCCACGGAAATCAATAATTACAAAGTCTTTACAAACAGCGCAAGAAATGATATAATTAAACCATGAAAAAGAATAATATGATTACCGAATATTTTGAAGAAGTATAGACGATAAAAGAGTATGACGGATATTACTATAAAATATCAGATATGGTGACTATAGTTATACTTGGAAGTATTTGTGGGCTTGAGAACCCTCAGCAAATCCACCAATGGGCAGCAAAAGATAGAATAAAGGAATTTTTAAAGGAGAGATTTCAAATCTATCGTATTCCGAGCTACTATTGGTTTACTTGCATTTTGAAATTAATAAAACCCGAATCACTCAACAAATGTTTTGAAAATTGGGTGTATTCTGTCATGCCCGAAAAAGCGGATAAGCTGACGATCTCGCTTGATGGAAAAACCATTCGTTCCACAAGCGGAATGAAAAAGTATGATTCGCCACTGCACATAATCAGCGCTCAAATAAGCGAGCTTGGACTGACACTTTCTCAGAATACAGTTGACCGTAAAAGCAATGAGATACCTGCTGTTCAGGAACTTCTGAAAGAACTGAATATCAAAGGTGCACTTGTAACTGCCGATGCGCTTAATTGCCAGAAAGAAACTGCCAAAATAATCATTGAACACAAAGCAGATTATCTTCTTTCGGTAAAAGACAATCATCCAAATTTGAAAAAAAGATATAGAGGATTTTGTACAAGATACAGACTTACAAAACACTATGCAAAATATCACCGAAACCGAGAAAAATCGAGATAGAATAGAGACTCGAACAGCATATGTATCACATGATATAGAATGGCTGCCTCAGAAAGACGAATGGAAAGATCTATGCTGTATCGGTGCAATAAATAAGATAGTAAGTACTGAAAACGGCGAAGCAAACGAATGGAATTACTATATTTCAAGCCGCTTGCTGACACCGGAGGAGCTACTTCATCACGTCCGAATGGAATGGTCTGTCGAAACAATGCACTGGCTTCTTGATGTTCATTTTGATGAAGATCATTGTCGCACACAAGATAAAAATGTTCAGCTTAATTTAAATATCGCAAGGAAATGTGCGATAAAGCTTATTAAGCTTTTCAAATCAGAAACAGGCTCAAAAAAACCAATATCTAATATCATGCTTGATTGTTTGGTAGACGAATGGGATTTGTTGCAAATTATTTACAAAAAATTAATTTCCGTGATTGCCCCCTTCCCCGACTTGATAGACAGAAAAAATTGTGATATAATGGAATGGACGCGAGAAATCCATTATGAGAGAGGAGAATTTACATGTCTATTAAGAAAGGTACACCACCGCCACGATATGATGAATCATTTAAATCCGGTGCCGTTAAAATGGTAACTGAACAGTCTCGATCTGTTAAAGAGGTTGCAGCTGACCTCGGAATTTGCATTGACACTTTGCGTTTATGGATCAAACAGTCAGGCACTGTTCCTTCTATTGTTGAACGTAATAATCGAAATAATAACCGGCAGCGTGAATTAGAAGCTGAAATACGTTCGCTTCGCAAACAGCTTGCTGAGAAAGATGAGGTAATATCCATCTTAAAAAAATCCGTAGGTATACTTTCTCAACCATAGAAGATAAGTATCAGTTCATTGATGCTCATCGCTCCGAATTTTCTGTGGATAAGCTATGCCGTATATTGGGAGTTGCACGGAGCGGTTATTATGCTAACAAAAAACATATATTATCACCACGACAAAGACATCAGCAAGAGGTTCTTCGCGCTCTTATTGCCTTGTACGAAAAGCAGCCTGCTGCCGGTTTGGATATGCTTTACCATATGCTTAAGCCTCAGTTCCATTGTTCAAGAAATATGGTTCACAGACTTATGAAAAAGCATAATATCCATTCCATTCGCAAGCGTGCATATGTGACTACAACCAATTCCAAGCATAACTACACCGTTTCTCCAAATCTCCTTAAGCGTGATTTTTCTGCAGATAAACCTAACTACAAATGGGTCGGTGATATTACATACATACCTACCGATGAAGGGTGGCTCTACGCCGCCACAGTAAAAGACTTATGCACCAAGAAAATCGTCGGATACGCTTTTTCCGAGCATATCGACTCAAAACTGACAGTTGCAGCTTTGAAAATGGCTTGTAACCGCCAGAAACCATCAGGAAAACTCATTTTCCATAGCGATAGAGGTAGCCAATATACCTCTAAAGAATATCGTAAAGCATTGAAGGAACATCACATAACACAAAGCATGTCGAGAAAGGGTGATCCATATGACAACACTGTAGCAGAAAACTTTTTCAGTTGTCTGAAATGCGAGCTAATCCATCATGCCCATTACAATAACAGACAAGAAGCTATAACTGATGTATTCGCATATATCGAAACCTTCTACAATTCTGTGCGACCTCACTCAAGTATTGGCTATTTAACACTAAACGATTACGAGAAGCGCATAAGCAGCGTTTATGCCGCGAAAGCTGCTTGACAATGAGGGGGCGGTATGGTAGGCTTCTGCCAGGGCGAACAAGCCCTCGGGCGTGGTTCGCCGTATTGCCCTACACCATGCCGCCAGAGGCTCGTTGTCAAGCAGACCGTGGAATAAATGCGGGTATTTTTGAAAACAACGAAAAAGTGCGATTCATTCCGTTTTTTTGCGATTTTCGCTGTCCACTCGCGCGGGAAGGGCTCACGTTCGGTCATCATCTCAACTGTAGTCGCATCTACTCTTTTCATTTCATAGTTTAACATAATAGTTCTGTCCCTTCATTTTATTTGTTAATATCACAAATTAAAACATATCAGCCTATATTCTAAGCTCTGACATTAACATAATTTAATACAAGCTCGCAAACGGCGGTTTGCAAAACCGCTCCATAGGAATTCCACCTTCCCGGCATCCGCCCGGACTGCTGTCTTGCCTACGACGCTTTTAACGCTCGGACTGTGACTCAGCAGAAGTATCATTATCCCGATATGAAGTTGTCGCCATTCAGCTTGCAAGGCTGATTTTGATTGTAAATGTTTATCGCTCGACTATATATGTGACACGAGGAACTGTGTTATGAGAATATATGGAATGTACAGTCTTTTCACGTATATCTCATAGGTAGAAGCATATACAGCATCATGGCGCATCCAATCTGAGGCTCGTCCATACCGGAATGTGTTTGTTCGCTCTTTATACTGCAACGGCGTTATCTTCCGCGCTTTCTTTGTCGTTGAAAGGTATGCTATTCTTTTAAAACAACATTTCTTGTAAACTTAGTAATAATTCTACAGAGAACTCTTCTTTCTTCATTACTTGCTGTTTCCATCAAATGATAAAGGCATCTTTCCTCTATATCAGTAAGGTAATTCTTATAGCTCCTATATTCAGGTAATATGTAAATACCACCTTGCTTACCTTGTTTGGTATAGATGGGGCAATAGTGCAGATTGAAACATTAAATTCTAAAGATAATTCAATGCGTGTGGTTTGCTTTTTTAAGGCGAGATATTCAAGTATTCTTGTTCTGCGTTCGCTTACAGATAGTTTATCTTGCATCTACTTGCCCCTCCTTTCGTGAGCAGTATAGCATTTAAACATCAATCCGCCTATCAGTTTTTCATACTTCCTTTTCAAAATCCAAGCATTCCCCCATAGCCAACCTTTTACATCATAATAATTTATCCAGTATAGAAGCATAAAGAAGTGACGCAATAGGACTTTTCGATGTGTATAAATCTAATGAGTATATTACTGTCTATCTACTTTTATTCCACCTATAGGGCGTATATGTATAATATGACAGCTGTCTTTTCCGAACAAAGATTCCATCGCATATATATAGTCGTCCGTTTTATCCAGCGGAACAAATGCCTGTATTGTTCCAGCAAATCCTCCGCCGTGAACTCTTACTGCTCCGCTGCCGGCAAGTGCGCGCTCACTTACCATAAGCGCAACCGGTATTTCCTGATTTAACGGATTCTTCGGCGAATACAGATTCTGGAGCAGTGTTGCGGATGAAATTCCCGATTTCCGTACAAGATTTATAAATCCGAAAATATCATCCCTTGCCAAAGCTGCCGCCTCATCCATTGCGCGCTTGTTTTCATCAAAGAAATGAGCTGCTCTTATAACCGCACGGTCACTGTATTTTTTCCTCAGCTCAGGAATCGCCTTGTAAAACTCCTCCTCATTGACAATTCTTAAATACGGCTTATTAAAATAAGATGCGATTTGCTTCATTTCTGACGGAACCGCCACATAATCATCAGTCAAATCCGCATGACTTCCTTTTGTATCGGTTATACATAGAGCTAAATTCTTATCTGAAAAATCATACATCTGCTTTTTTACTACCGGCTTTTCAGTATCCGCAAAATCAATAAATACCAATCCGCCTGTCGCGCAAGCCATCTGATCCATCAAGCCGCACTGCTTACCGAAATACACATTTTCCGCATATTGACCGATTTTTGCAATTTCTTCACTGCCTGCTCTGCAGTCATTATACTGCTCATTGATGATTGTACCGATCAATACCTCAAATGCCGCCGATGACGAAAGTCCTGCGCCGCCGATAACGTTTGAGGTTGTGTATGCGTCAAAGCCGCCGATTTTTACACCCTTGTCCGCAAATTTTGCCGCAATTCCGCGTATCAGCTCTGTCGATTTTCCATACTCACTCTTTTTAACCTCAAACTCCGCTAAATTCACTATATCTTCGTCATAGCCTTCAGACCGTACCCTTATGATGCCCTCATCATGGAATGACACAACCGCAATCGCATCTACATCAACCGCTGCAGCCAGCACACAGCCATGCTGATGATCGGTATGATTTCCCCCAATCTCGGTTCTTCCCGGAGCGGAGAATATCGAAAACTCCGTTCTGTCAGGATATATTTCCCTAAATTTGCGGACTGCGCTGCCGTACCGCTTCTTCTGCTTTTCCAACGCAGCTTCGCCGTAAAGCATTTTCAATACTTCATCAAAACCGCCCTCAGAGAGTCTGTTTAAAAATTCTTCATAATTCATTGCTTATTTCCTCCGTTTCATGTACGTATTTTATAAATTCTTTCCACACGTCAAATGTTATATGCAGAAACTTTAACAAAAAAGAGCACGCATCAGGGGGCTTGATGCTGTGCTCGAATTTATTTATGACCGCCGCAATAGGAACATACCTATTAGTAATATATCCGACAGCTTAGCTGTCAGATATATCACCAAATCATTTCACCTTATTAATTTCCCAAACGCAGCTTTCAAAATCCTTTTCATATTCCGGCAGATAAAGTCCGAAATTCATAAGAGTCAAACCACTGTATGTACGTCCTTCAAAAGTATATTTTGCAACGGGGTCAAGTCCCTTTAATTTTATGCGTCTTATCTCTGAATTTGGTCTGGCAAGCTTGTTGAAGTAAAATACCACTGCTTTTGACTTATCCTCAGCAACATACATCCATGCTCCACTCCGGTTTTCAAAAGGATTAATCAGCCGGTATAAATCACCGAAAAGCACTACCTCTCGTATGCGTTTATACCGTTCTATCTGCACTGCAAGCTCCTTGCTTTCACTTTCGTCAAGCTTTGACAAATCAAATTCGTAGCCCAGCACTCCGCTTGATGCGACATCGCCGCGCAGCTTCATAGGCGTTACACGTCCTAACTGGTGATTCGGCACAGTTGATACGTGCGAACAAATTGTGCTTGCCGGATACACCATGCCTGCGCCGTACTGAATGTAGATTCTCTCTACCGCATCGGTATCATCGCTGCCCCAGTTCTGCGGCATATAGTAAAGTATACCCGGATCATTTCTGCCTGCACCGCCCGAACAGCCCTCAAAGAGTATATGAGGAAATTCCGAGGTTAAGGTATCCATAAGCCGGTATGTTCCGAGCATAAACCTGTGCATAACCTCGCCCTGACGCTCGTTCGGAAGCGCGGATGAGTTCGCGTCATTAAGATTTCTGTTAAAATCCCACTTTACATATGTAATATCCGCGCTTTTGAGTATTTCACGGAACACATCTATGAGGTAATCCACAACCTCTGCGCGCGACATATCTATTACATACTGACTTCTTGCTTCATGAATATCCCTGTCGGCAACCTGCAATGCCCAATCCGGATGCTTACGGAAAAGGTCACTGTCGGGAGAAATCATTTCCGGTTCTACCCATAGTCCGAACTTTATTCCCTGCTCCTTCACTCTTTCAGCCAGACCGGATAAAGCGTCGGGCAGCTTATCAGTATTTACAAACCAGTCTCCGAGAGAGCTCTTGTCGTCATGTCTCTTTCCGAACCAGCCGTCGTCAAGTACAAACAGCTCCATGCCTACCTCTGCGCCCTTCCTGCTGATTTCAAGAAGCTTTTCCTCGTTAAAATTGAAATATGTAGCCTCCCAATTATTTATAAGTATTGGACGAACCTTGTCACGGTATGCGCCGCGGCAAAGACGGGTACGGTACAGGCGGTGGAAGATCCGCGACATCTTTCCCAGACCCGAATCCGAGTACACCATAACAAGCTCAGGTGTCTCGAACACCTCGCCTGGCTTCAGCTGCCAGCTGAAGCCAGCGGGGTTAATTCCGGCAGTTACACGCAGTGTTTTATACTGCTCCATATCCATGCTTATTTTGAAGTTCGAGCTGTATACCAGAGACATTCCCCAGACCTCTCCGTATTCTTCACCGGCATTTTTATCCATCAATGCTATAAACGGATTTTCACACGGACCGCTTGAACCCCGGCGGCTCTCAATACCCTGAAAGCCTTCGTGAACATCGCATATCTCCACATGCTTTTCACGAATCCATGCGCCGTGAAGGTGCATATATTTATAATCTCCTGCCGGAAAATCTATGGCTGCACTTGCTGCTGCATTAATACGGAGAGTATCGTCCGAGATATTTTTGATACTCGTATGCCGGCATATTACCGGATATTTTTCTGATATACTATAGTAAAGCACAAGCTCAACTCCGGTTATATCGTCCGCAACGGTAATTGCCAATGTGGTAAATTCATCATCATTCTCCGCATATACGGCAGGCATACCTGAAATACCGGGCTTACCCTTTATTATTTCATGTGATCTGTATTTAAGTCTGCTTATTTCTGTCTTTCCGTTTTTTTTCGCCGAGAATGCTCCGTTTCTTAAATCCTGTCCGCCATACACGGTATATTCCTGCGGCAGCACATCGAGTGAATAGCCGTTGTCCTTACCTTCGTATGCTGAGAAAGATGCTCTTTCACGCTTTAAAAGCTCTATTTCGTCAGCTTCAACTCTTCCCCCGAAATGCACATGGAGAAGATCGCTGTACTTTGAAAGCTCTATGCAGTAGCTGATTTCATCATTATATATATGAAATATATCGTTTTTAAATGTAACGGGCATTTTATTACTCCAATCCCCACAACTTCAACTTCTTGTGGTAGTTTTCTGTAAGAATATCCTCTACCTTTGCCTCATCAAGAGCCTCTGCTGCCGCCATGAACTCATCCCATGTGCTGTTGAAGGTATTATCATCCGACGCATTTATGAGCTTTGTGCAGTATTCAAGCGAGAGATCGCTGAGCTTCTTATAGTTAAGAGCTTCAACCGAGCCGCCTACCGGTGTGAGATCCTCATACGGTGAGCAATCCCATACTGTATCGCTGAGAGTCTTTAACGCAAATTTCTTTGTTTCATCATCGTTGTAATCATTATAAAGCATATACGGCTGTCCGTCCTCGGCATTACCGTTCTTTACGCAGATTGTCCAGTATCTTACACCTGTTTTCTTTGAATAAGCTGAGAAATCCTCGTTCATTTCATTAAGTATATCCTCTGGAATCACGCGCTTTCCGTCCTCAACCTTGTAGTTTACGCCCTCAACACCGCTCATGATAAGCTTCTGACCCTCATCGCTTGCAAGGAAGTCAATCAGCTTGATTGTTCTTTCCGGGTGCTTGTTTGATGAGCATATTCCCACAATGTCCCAACCCATCGGATTTCTTGATGAATATGTTGTTGCACTCGGATCCACACCGTCAGCCACTACCTTATAAGGCAGATATACTGCGTCCGGATTGCTTTCCGACAAAATATTCGTTGCCTCTGCTGTATTCCAGTAAGCCTCAGGTGTTGCGAATACAGTTCCTGACGTAAGCTTCTGCTTCCAGAGCTGCTCCTTATTTGTTGCCCATTCAACGTCAAGCAGCCCCTGTCTGTTAATTGTATTTATATAAGAAATCATAGTCTTATAGTTCTTATCGCGGAAATCCAGCTGAAGCTTTCCGTCTGTTTCGGCATATGTCTTGATACCGAACATACCCTTGAAAGCGCCGATTGCGCTGCCCCAGTTTTCTGACCACATTGTCATCGGAACTGATTTCTTTCCATCAATTGTCGTGTGCTTTTCCTTGAATGCGTTCAGGTACTCAAGAAATTCCGACTGTGTTATCGGTCTGTCACCGTTTACAACCTCTGCCGGAGCTACCTCTGCAAGATAATCCTTGCGGATCATGAATGCAAGCACCGGCTCCTTGTCTATATCATACCAGTTCGGAAGTCCATAGATGTGACCATCCTCACTCTTTGCGCGGTTAAGATATTCACCGTACTGCTTTTTAATATTCGAACCATACTTCTCAATGAGGTCGTCAAGAGGAATAAGTGCCTTTGCCGATATAAACTTATCAATCATTCCCGTGCTTCTTGATATAAGAATCATATCAGGATAGCTGTTTGAGGCAAGCATAAGATTAAGCTTTTCCTTTGCATCTCCGGATGCCTGATTGTAATCAAGCGTAACACCTGTTTTTTCAATAATCTCCTTTGATACATCATCATTTCCGAATGATGTGGTAACATTGCTGTCATAAGCGGTAAGAGTAATTGCGCTTGTATCATTCGCCTCGTCCTCGCCCTTTGGTCCGCAGCCTGCGAGCATCGAAATTGACATTGCTGCCGCAGCAAGCACTGCAATCGGTTTTAATAATTTTTTCATTTTTTTATGTCCTTTCTTTAATTAATTATATTTTTAGCCCTTTACAGCACCCATCATGATACCCGAAACAAAATACTTCTGTACGAACGGATATACCATAATAATAGGAACTGTTGATACAATAGTTGCTGTCATTCGTATTGAATCTGAGGATGTTGCACGCTGCTTTGCCGCATTTGCAGCTACAGATGCCGCATCACCCATATTCGAGGTCTGATACTGATTTAATATATTCATCATTACTGCCTGCAAGGTTTTCAGACTCTGTTTGCTTGTGTACAAATAGGAATCAAAGAATGAATTCCAGTGGTTGATCGCAACAAAGAGTGCAATCGTAGCTATTATCGGTGTTGATACCGGCATAATTATTTTGAAAAATACTATGAGGTCATTTGCGCCGTCTATAAGTGCCGACTCCTCAAGCTCCTTCGGAATTGAGGCTATATAGCTCTTTATAAGTATCATATAGTATACGCTTATAACTGACGGTACTATATATACTATAAAGTTATCTATCATGCCTAAGCTCTTATATACCATGTAGGTCGGAATTATACCGCCGCCAAAATACATTGTAAATACAAACAGCTTATTCCAGAAACCATATGCCACCAAATCCTTCTTTGACAATACAAATGCCAGCATTGATGTGAATAAGACCGAAAGCGGTGTTCCTATGATAACTCTCAGCACACTTATTCCCATTGAGCTGATAAATTCCTTGTCTTTAAGAATTATGCCGTATGCGCTCAAATTGAGTTCTCTCGGAAACAGTGTAAGTCCGCCCCGCATTGTATCCATCGGGTCGTTTATTGACGCAATAAACACATACCAGAAAGGATAGAATGTAATGATAAACAATATTACAAGCGCGGTTATACATATTGTATCCATTATATAATCTGATTTTGACTTTTTTATTTTTTGCATCAGCTTTCCCCTCCTTACATTATATGTGCACTGTCGAACTTCTTTGAAATGTTGTTAACAATTACAAGAAGTACAAACGATATTGCCGACTTGAACAAACCTACCGCAGCACCGTATGAATACATGGACTCCTGAATACCGAATTTATATGAATATAAATCAATAACAAGTGCGTAATCCATTATCTGGTTATTCTGGAGCAGGAGCTGCTGCTCAAAGCCTGCGTTAAGAATACCGCCTACAGCAAGTATCAGCATGATAACAATTGTGTCCTTAAGCTGCGGCAGAGTTATGTAAATCATCTGCTGGAAACGGTTTGCGCCGTCAACCATACCTGCCTCATAAATTGCATTATCTATTCCGGCGATCGCAGACAAATAAATGATCGCATTATAGCCCATGCCCTTCCAGGTGTTTGCAACGGCTATAATCCACCAGAAGTATTTGCCCTCCTGGAAGAATTTAATAGGCTCATCAATCAAGTGCATTTTCATAAGCAAGCCGTTGATCACACCCTCGTGAGAAAGCATCATTACGAAGATATTCGCAACAACTACCCATGATATGAAATACGGAAGATATGACACCGTCTGTACTACCTTCTTAAAATGCTTCATTCTTATCTCGTTAAGCATAAGCGCGATAATAATAGGCGCAGGTATTGAGAATATTATTGTAAGAAGGCTGGTTGCCAAAGTATTTCTCATAACCTTATAGAAGTCGCCGCTTTCAAAGATAAAATATTTGATCCACCTTAAGCCCACAAATTCACTGCCAAAGAATGACTGAAAGAACGGTGTCCCGTCAGGAACATAATTGATGAATGCCATGTAAAGTCCGAACATAGGCAAATAGCACATCAGTAATACCCATATAATTGCCGGTATAAGCATTATGTAAAGATATTTCTGCTTAATCAGCCTTGCTTTAAGACTTTCGCGTCTTACAGGTTTTGAGTCATTTTTGTTTATTTTCACTCTCAATTATATCCTCCCCTTTACTTTGTAAATTTATATATGACTGACTGCTCGGGATTGAGCCTTATGCTCATACCGTCAGTTCCCGTCATCTCTTTTTTAGTCCATAGATCCCGAACCTTATACTCCGTATTTTTATCAAGACCTATTCTTTCAAAGTCAAGCACTGTTGTGCTGTCCTGCTGTCTGTCATAATTAAATACCGCAAGATAGAACGCGTCTTCTGTTTCAAGAGTAAACATTGTGTTCGCCCACTGTCCGGTATTTCCGTCAACAGGTCTGAACGCTCTGCCAATTCTCGCAAGCTCTGTAAGCTCTGTGTTTGACGTAATTTCCTTAGTCAGGCTTCTCAGACCCTCGCGCTTGTACGAGTCACTCATAAGCATCAGTGTTCCGCTGATTACTCCCGAGTTGTACCGTGTCCTTGCCTCCTCGGTAGATGCCGAAAGGCTTAAGTGGTCCGGATCGGTAAACTTATATATCGTATCATCCTGCCACCAACCGTAGTTTAGGGAATTAAGCATATACGAGATTTCGCCTATATCTGCCGCCGTATCACACGAAATTCGTCTTGCATGCGCGTACTGATACGGGAATATAGGAGCGATTGAATAGCTCAGGAAGAACTTGCTCGTATCCACATAATCCGTAAACAGCTTCAAAGCCTGATTATATGCCTGCATACCAGTCTTGACATTCGGATCTCTGTGCTCGCCCTCAAGTGCTGCATAGTTCAGGAAGTCGATTTTCAGAAACTCAAATCCCAAATCTGTAAATTTCTTCATAAAGAAATCAAGTCTTGCCTTCATCGCATCCGAGGTCGGGTCCATCGGCAGCGAGGTTGAGTCCTTTGATATTGCCGCAACTCCGCCGTTCGGTTCTTCAAGAACCGCATCACGATAGGTATACTTTGCGTCATCTCCCGGAAGTCCTATATTCCACGAGGTATCCGTTGCCCAGAATACAAAGTGTGACCAATATATTCCGGCTTTCTGTCCGTTTGCATGGCAATGATCCACAAACTGCTTAAGCTGTTCATCCGAGAAGGAATCCCAGTATGAGTCAAGATTTATATACGCAGTGCCGCTGTCATCGTGGAAACCGTTCTTTTCAAGCTCCTTTACGAAGTCCGAAACCTCAATGGACTCGTTGTAATTAACTGATGAGCCTTGCCCATACCAGCTGTTATAGCCGAACGGAACACCATTTTCCCATTCAAGCATCGGAACGTTGTTTGCATTCGCTCTGCCATATTCCTCCATACCGTCTCTCCAGTCATCATAATATCCTAAGAAGAAACGCGGTGATTCAAGTATATTTCCGTCAATACTGCCATGCGGAACATAATCATATGTATATGCGATCGACCATATACCGCCGAAACCACCGAAAAAGTTTATATCATTTCCATCACCATACTGGCTTGTTCCGGTCTTGAACGTATCATGATCGACCGAGCCCGTGACAATTGCGTGTCTTGAAGCATTATCGTATACCGAGGTTACCCAGTGACTTATGTGCTGACCACTCAACTCGTCACCGCGGTAGCGTATCCACGCATCATTGTCATACGGCACAAACAGGCTTCTGCCGTCCTCAACCGAATCAATATCAACTATGCTCTTTCCCATAGACGTAATCGGAGCAAGGAAATTTGACGAAATCTTATTTTCGCTTTCAACAGCCACCTTTGTAAGTATGTAATCAAGTCCGTCATACACATAATAGGTCTGTGTCATAACAGATTTTCCCACTCCGTAGGCAATGACATTATATGCTGTTCCGTGACCATAGCCGTCGTTCAATTCCTCCTGTTCCACACGACGCATAGAGTAATCCGAAGATTTGACAACTGTATTTGTTTCTTCACCTTCGAGCTTTACGACTGATTCTATGTCTTTTACTCTTTCCTTGCCTTTACTGTAGAAATCAGCTTTTCCTGACGCCATATCGTATTTTACGGATACTATGCCGTTGGAAAATTCTCTTATGCCGTTATTGGCATATTCTACAGGCTCAGGCTCGGCGGCTACAAGACGTATTTTATCAATATCCGGCGCATTCGCAAATTCGTTGCCGAAGGATATTGTATGATGTCCACCGCTGCCAAGCTCTATTTTTGCGGATACCGTATCAATATTGAAATCCTCCGCCGTTATCGGGCAGTACAGCTGCTCCTGCAGCTTGCCATCAACATATACCTGTAAGCCGCGGTATTCGGGAGATGAATACCATACTGTAAGCTCGTAGGTTCCGCCCGGCTTATCAATGCTGAATTCCGCGCCGCCATCCTTTCCTATGCCTGTTATACCGCTCGCGTCCTTGGCGCGGTATATAGTTCGTCTTGACGCGTTTCCGGTGAGCTTTGCCGTGGTGTCCTCATATACGCCATCATCCGGCTCCTTCGGTGCATTGACAGCAATGTAATCCAGATCAATCGCATAATCTATATCGCTGTAAATTTTAACCTTATTATTGCCCTTGCTGAGCTTCAACTCAACTTCCTTTTTCATCCAGCCGGAGCCGGAGCCGGTATTTGGATCAATTTCAATCTTTTCATCGCCGGTTGATATAAAGAAGCTTGTATTACCGGTGGGACTGTAAGTAATTTCAATTTTGTAGTTCCCATCCTCCGGCGCATACACATCAAACATAACATTTCCGAAATCGGTATTCGGCGCACCGATTCTTGTAACCTTTACTCCGCCCGATGCGTTCTCATCTCCGGTCCTTGCCGCATATCCTCCCAATGCAGCACATTCCGCTTCATATACGGTTCTCTCCTGCGCTCCGGCAGCAGAAGAAATTACCGGAAACATTTCAAGCAGAACCACTGTTGCCAGGAGAGAAGCGCATATTTTATTTTTCACAAACCATCACACTCCTTCTTGATTGTCTTTGTATAATATAATAATAATACAATATCCCCCAATTGTCCATATGTAAAATTTTTATTTTACATAGAAAAACTTCACCTGCTCTTGAAAAATGCACGATTTGCTCTTGAAAAATGTACGATTTTATGATAAAATTATCTTAATTCTTAGAGTAACCACGGAAACTCAGTCGCATAAAGAAAGCAGATAGCTACATGGTTGG
>JAUNPN010000188.1 GCA_030536655.1 bacterium
TGAAATCCGAAAGAATTTCTTCTTTAATGGTAATTATTATGTCATAAGTGCAAAGCCGCTAATCGGCTTTGCTTCACACCGATACAATAATTACAACCTCTGAAATCCGAAAGGATTTCTTCTTTAATGGTAATTATTATATCATAACATCGGCTAAGATTTGGTTAAGAATATAATAAAGTGTTTACCATTACCCATATATTAGCATAGGTATAATAAAGCTTCTATTCAGATATTGCAAAAAATATTGCATATCTTCACTAAAAGCTTATCCGTAAATTAAATGCGTTGCCAATATATAAAAAATAAGAATTGCCGCTTTATTATTTTTTTACTGCATCTTAACCAAATATATGATATACTTTCAGTGAGTATATAAACTCTTAAATCCAATTTTGTAGGAGGTAATTCATTTAATATGAATGTTTTTGATGTATTAACGCTAATAGGCGGTCTATGTTTATTTCTTTTCGGAATGAACGTTATGGGAGATGCGCTTGAACGGCGTGCCGGAGGCGGACTGCAAAAGCTGCTCGGAAAGCTGACCCGAAACAAAGCAACCGGATTTGTGACCGGTCTCGCAGTAACCGCCGTTATCCAAAGTTCGTCAGCAACAACGGTAATGGTTGTCGGCTTTGTTAATTCGGGAATTATAACATTAAAACAGGCAATCAATGTCATTATGGGTGCAAATGTCGGTACAACCGTTACAGCTTGGATTTTAAGTCTCGGCGGTATTTCAAGCGACAATGTATTTGTTCAGCTGTTAAAACCGGCTTCATTCACACCTGTGCTCGCATTAATAGGAACATTAATGCTTATGTTTGGAAAAAACGGCAAAAAGAAGGATACAGGTACAATTCTTCTTGGTTTCGCAACTCTGATGTTCGGTATGGATACTATGTCATCAGCTGTTTTAGGGCTTGCCGATGTTCCTGAGTTCCGGCATATGTTTATTATGTTCAAAAATCCAATACTGGGAGTAATAGTAGGGGCAATACTTACCGCAATTATTCAGTCAAGCTCCGCTTCAGTAGGTATTCTTCAGGCACTTGCCGTGACGGGACAGGTTTCATATGGCGCAGCAATTCCAATTATCATGGGACAGAATATAGGCACGTGTATAACCGCCATTATTTCATCGTTCGGAACCAACAAAAATGCGAAACGCACTGCGGTTGTGCATCTGTCATTTAATATTATCGGAACAATTATACTGCTTTCGGTATTTAGTGTTATATCCGTTTTGCTGAAGCCTGCACTTCTTAATGAGCCTGCTTCTTTGTTTGGCATAGCGGCAGCACATTCTGCATTTAATATTTTATGCACATTAATACTGCTTCCCATGTCTTCCCTGCTCGAAAAACTCGCAATAAGGCTTGTACCGGATACGGGGGCAAAAGAAACCATTGCAGAACTAGATGAAAGATTTCTTACGACACCCCATATTGCATTGGACAGATGTAATTCTCTTGTTAAAGAAATGGCTGAAATTGCCGTATCGGAATTCAAGAACAGTATGAATATGTTGACAAGATATAATAAGGATTATGCTGAGAAAATAAGACGCGCCGAAGAAAAATGCGACCATTATGAGGATATTTTGGGTACATATCTTGTAAAATTAAGCGGTCATCAAATTAGTGACAGTGACAGCAGTGATGTTTCAAAGCTTCTGAAAGCTATCGGTGATTTTGAAAGAATTTCCGACCACAGTGTAAATATCTTAGAATCTGCCGAGGAACTAAAGGACAAAAACATCAAATTCAGTCCCGAAGCAAAAAAAGAGATGGATTCATTGTGCAGCGCCGTATCCGAAATTCTTACTCTGTCCTACACTGCCTTTGTCAACAATGATTTAGATACTGCGCGCAGTGTTGAGCCTCTTGAACAGGTTATAGACGACCTGAAGGCAAGGCTAAGAAACGCTCATATTGCCCGTCTGAAAAGGGGCGAGTGCTCAATAGAAGCCGGATTTGTATGGGCTGATTTGATAACAAATCTTGAAAGAACGGCTGACCATTGTTCAAATATCGCCGTATGCATTACGGATGCTTCTGAAAACAATATGAATTTGCACGAAGCGCTGCACAGCATGAAAAAAGAAAATCCATACTTTGAAAAGCAATATGCGGCATATACAAAAAAATATAATTAATATAGAGGTGTATTATGAATTTTTACGGATTTATATCAAATTTATCACAGCCGACTGCAACAATAATTAATGTTTTATTGCTTGCACTTGGTTTTACAATGCTGGCAAAGGGCGCCGATTGGTTTGTTGAAGGCGCAAGCGGAATTGCTGTAAAGCTTAAAATCCCGCAGATAATTATCGGTCTTACCATCGTTGCTATGGGAACAAGCGCTCCTGAGGCTGCAGTCAGCATCAGCTCCGCATTAAAGGGAAATGCAGATATTGCAATCGGAAACGTGGTGGGAAGTAATATTCTGAATATTTTAATTATTTTAGGCATATCTGCTATAATTACACCGCTGATTATAGCAAGAAGCACACAAATAATTGATATTCCCGTAATGATAAGTGCTACCGTTCTATTGCTCCTTCTCGGACTGGACGGCTCAATCGGTATTTTGGACGGAATTATCTTTTTGGCCGCTTTTATTTCTTATATGATATACTTGTTTTTGGTAGCAAGAAAAAAAATAGAACAGCCGGTAAGTACAGGCGGAGAAATGTCATTGGTAAAATCCATCGTATTTACAATTATCGGGTTATCTGTAATTATCATTGGAAGCAACATATCAATAGAAAGCGCAACATTTTTAGCTTTAAAAATGGGAGTCAGCGAACGCTTCATTGGTCTGACAGTAGTTGCACTCGGAACATCTCTCCCGGAATTATTTACATCCGTTACTGCGGCATATAAGAAAAATGCGGATATTGCCATCGGAAATATTGTGGGAAGTAATATT
Source organism: bacterium (assembly GCA_030536655.1). Taxonomy (GTDB): domain Bacteria; phylum Bacillota; class Clostridia; order UBA1381; family UBA1381; genus UMGS1958. The sequence continues at coordinate 2,938 of JAUNPN010000188.1, forward strand.
TTTAATATTCTGTTTATTTTAGGAATAACCTCGCTTCTTCACACTGTTCCGTTTGTTAATAAATTCAGAATAGATACAATTATTGCTGTCGGTTCAGCCCTGCTTTTACTGCTTTGCTGTATTATATTCAAAAAGCTAAACCGGATAAGCGGCATAATAATGCTGTTAAGCTATGTATCCTATTTTATATACCTGTTATACAAATAAGCGTCTGCTGATAAGGCATGCTGCAAAAAATTATAGTTTTTTGCAGTTTGCCTTATTGCATTATATATTGTTAATATTTGCAATGTTTTTCGCAATAAATTAAAAGAATATTTACTCTTTTTATGCTATTATTATCTTAATAAAACAGAAGGAGGCATATTTATGAAATTCATTTTAAGTCTGAACACTAATATATTATATAAGGGCAATTCGCGTGCGGTAAAAAATGCCGTCAAAATATTACAGCGTGATATGGATAAAAGATTTAAAGCTTCGGATTGCAGAAAAAATGCAATTATATTAACTGTACTGCCAAATCTTGATGATGAGGAATTTTATATAGATGCAGCTGATGAAATGACAATATATGCAAAGGATGAGCTTGGCTTTATCTACGGACTTTTATATATAAGCAAAACATTCTTGGGAATAAAACCGTTCTGGTTCTGGATGGATCAGAAAATTGAGAAAACAAATGCCGTATCCGTTGAATACGGCAGATATATTTCCGCTAAGCCCGCAGTAAAATACCGCGGCTGGTTTGTTAATGACGAAGTTCTTATAATGAAATGGAATATCGGCGGAGACAGTACGGAGCCGTGGCGAATGGTCTTTGAAGCGCTGCTCAGATGCGGCGGAAACATGGTAATACCGGGTACGGATAAAAACTCAAAAAAATACAGACATATTGCATCAGATATGGGATTGTGGATAACTCATCATCATGCTGAACCATTGGGCGCTGAAATGTTTACCCGTTTGTATCCGAATATGGAACCGAATTATGCCGAAACACCTGAGCTTTTCCATAAGCTTTGGGCGGATGGTATCATAGAGCAAAAGGATTTAAAGGTTGTATGGTGTCTTGGATTCCGCGGACAAGGCGACTGTCCGTTCTGGAGTCACGATTCAAGCGGACGCTTTGACACTCCCGCAAAACGCGGCAAACTTATAAGCGAGATTATAGAACTGCAGCGTCAGCTTGTGATGAAATACGTTGACAACCCCGTATTTTGTACAAATCTGTACGGCGAGATAATGGAGCTGTATGATGAGGGGTACATAACACTTGCAGACGATATTATTAAAATCAGCGCGGATAATGGATACGGAAAAATGGTAACAAGAAGGCGGGATAACCATACCGTGCGTATATCGGCAATGCCGAAGGAAAAAATACGGCACGGAGGTATTTATTATCACGTTTCGTTCTATGATTTACAGGCGGCAAACCATATAACAATGCTTCCGAATTCCGTTGATTTCGTTGACAGAGAGCTTACCGAGGTAATAAATAAAAATGCAGTTGATTATTGGATCATCAACTGCTCAAATGTAAGACCTCATGCTTACTATCTTGACGCCATACGGAAAAAATGGTTTGGAGAGAATATCAGCGATAAAACTCACAGCCAAGATTTTATAAGCTCATATTTTGACGGCAATGCGCTTATTGCCGAAGCCTACCGCGATTATCACAAGGCTATGCCTGCCTATGGCTTCGAGGAGGACGAACACGCTGGAGAACAGTTCTATACGGAAAATGTACGTCTGCTTGTTCATTCATTCTTTAACGAAAAATTCAGCGGTACTCCGGGGCTTAAGTGGCTGACAGGCGAGCATCCGCTTG
>JAUNPN010000189.1 GCA_030536655.1 bacterium
TTGCTTCACTTTTCCCAAACGGAAAAGTGAAAAAGATAAGCGTCGCATCTTGCCGTCATTCGAGGCTTGAAGTACAGCGTATGACTGCGCTCCTTATAACGGCAGTCTGTTTGCTTCTCTTTTCCCAAACACATCGGTGAAAGGAATTTAGATTATATGTTTTTTGTATAATCGATAAAGGATAAAATGGAGGAACAAAATGAACAGGAAAATTATTGCAATTTTACTTGCAGCAGGAATGGTGTCAGCATCGGCTTCGGCTTTTGCGGCAGATAGTAATAATGAGGTGAACGCGTCAGCGGCGGCAGTAACAGGAAAAGCTGAGATTGAAAATGTGACGCCGTATGTTGAGGGCACAGTTAAGTCTGTTTCAAAGACAGAGCTTGAGCTTGAAAATAATACATATAAGCTCTCAGACGAAACTCTTGTATATGAGAATACAGGCAAGAAGGTAACGCTTGATGAAGTAAAGAAGGACAGCAAGGTATTTGTTGTGTCGGGAGATTCGGAGAATGCGGATATTGTGGTAATCGTAAAGGAGGACTGCATTAACGGTATTAATATAAATACTTTTGATAAAAGCGACACCTTCGGAACAGTTGTGGACAAGGATAACAATCTTGCGCTTAATCTTGACGATAAGTCGGTTATCGTAGATACAGAGGAAAAAGCTGTAAAGCTTGACGATATAATGGGTAAGAAGCTTCTCGTATTCTGCGGAGCTGTTGCAATGAGTATTCCGGGACAGACAACTCCGGACAAGGTTGTTGTATTAGGTGATGGAGAGGCTGATAAATTTGAGATGACCGCAAACTTCTTCAAGGCTGAGGGTGAGGAAAACTCGTATGTAAGCGAGGATAATTCACTTGTAATCAATATCGGTGAGGAGACAGTTGTTGTTGATAAGGACGGCAAGGAATATACAGGCTCGCTTGACAAGAAGAATCTTACTGTTTCTTACACTGTAACAACAAGAAGTATTCCGCCGCAGACAACGCCGGAAAAGGTAGTTGTAAACGGAGATGCTGTTGAGGGTATAACATTTTCGGATACATTTTTCAAGACAGAAGAAGAAAACACATATGTAAGTTCGGATAATTCACTTGAGATACGTATCGGTGAGGAAACGGTTGTTGTTGATAAAGACGGCAAGGAATACAAGGGTTCACTGGATAATAAGGATTTAACTGTTACATACACTGTTTCAACAAGAAGCATCCCGGCAAAGACAACTCCGGAAAAGGTGGTTGTGAACGGCGAGGGCACAAAGAAGCAGGAGCCGATTCCGACAATTGCTCCGGAGATGACAGCAGCACCTGAGGCAGAGCCTGAGAAGGTTGAAGCAGGAAGCTTTAAGGCGGATATAAAGAAGAGTGTTGAAGGAATCATTCTTCTTCCGGTAAGAGGCGTATGCGAGGCTTTGGGGGTAAAGGTTGACTGGAACGGTGACAGCAGAGAGGTTATCTTAACAGGCAAGACCAACTCAGTTAAGTTTGAGGTTGAAAAGCAGGAATTCACAGATGAGAACGGCAAGAGTGCAAAGGCTCAGATTATTGAGGACAGAACCTATGCGCCTACAGGCTTGTTCGCACAGCTTGGTCTTAAGCTTGGCAGAAACGGTGAAAGTATCACCGTAAGCGAATAATAGAATAATGAAACAGCCGCAGAAGTTTTTTCTGCGGCTGTTTTTTTATGAAAATTTGTTATTTTTGATAAAAAAACAGTTGAAAAAATATTTTTTTTGTGATACAATAATAATAGTTATAATTTTTAAGGAGAGAATGAAAATGAAAAAAATTCTTGCTTCGGTAATTTCGATTGCTATGCTTGCTCAGGGAGCGGCTGCATTTGCCGCTGCGCCTTCATCGGAGCTTAAGGCGGGGATGTCGATTAAAGAGGGCGACTATGCTGAGAGCGCGGCAGAAACGCAAAAGCTTATAGATAACCGTCCGGATATTCAGCGTCAGATGGAAAACATCAGCAGGGGTCTGATTGCTGTAACGGTTGATAACTATGTATTCCTGTCATGGAGGTGGCTCGGAACGGAAAGCTCATCTGTGCTTTATAACGTGTATCGTGATGGTGTTCTTATGAATGCAGAGCCGCTCAATATTACAAATTATACCGATATATCTCCTAAGAAGGGGGCAAAGTATCAGATTGCTCCGGTAATAGGGGGAACGGAGGGTGAAAAGTGCGCGGAGGTTACCGCTCTTGAAAATCCGTATATTGATGTTAAAATCGAGCAGCCTCCCGCAAACAGCATAAACGGCGAGGAATATACATACAGCGCAGGCGACGCGTCGGTTGCAGATCTTGACGGTGACGGCGAGTATGAAATAATTTTAAAATGGGATCCCTCGAATTCGAAGGATGCCGCATCAACCGGATTTACAGGCGAATGTATAATTGACGCGTATAAGCTTGACGGAACAAGAATGTGGAGAATTAATATGGGCAGGAATATCCGCTCGGGCGCGCATGATACCCAGTTCATGGTATATGATTTTGACGGTGACGGCAAGGCTGAAATGGTATGCCGTACGGCAGACGGAACAACGGCAGGCGATGGAACTGTAATCGGTGACGAGAGCGCAGACTGGGCTGCAATGAATGACGGAAAGAATCTCCAGGGACCTCTATACCTTACAGTATTCAAGGGTGAGGACGGTACGGTAATAGATTCAATTCCGTATGACCCGCAGACAACGGGAGCTGACTACGACCAGAGTGACTGGGGAGATACCTACGGAAACCGCTCGGAACGTTATCTTGCAGGTATAGGTTCACTTGACGGAAAAAGAACAAGCTTTGTATTCTGCCGCGGATATTATACAGGTCCGGAAGGTCCGCTTGGCGGAAGAACTGTAATTGCCGCTTATGACCTTGTTGACGGAAAAATTAAAACTAAGTGGATATATGATACTAAGGAGCATAATAACGAGAATATCGGACAGGGCAACCATTCAATGTCGCTTGCGGATGTTGATTATGACGGCTGTGATGAGATTATATACGGTTCGCTCGCGGTTGACAATGATGGTACCGCGATGTATTCGACAGGTCTTGGACATGGCGACTCTCAGCATGTTGCCGATATAGATATTGACCGTCCGGGTCTTGAGGTATATTCCTGCCACGAGGATAAGAGTTCGGCATACGGATTTGAATTAAGAGATGCGAGAACGGGAGAAATTCTTTATGGCGCAAAGACAAATACGGATAACGGACGCGCTTGTGCCGGAGATATTGATCCGAAGTATCCCGGTGATGAAGGCTGGAGCGCTGCGGGTGTGCTTACGGATTCAAAGGGAAATGTAATTTCAACAAAGTACACAATGGCTGCAAACTTCCTTAACTGGTGGGACGGAGATCTTGGCAGAGAAATTCAGAATGATATATATATCGAAAAGTGGAACAGTGAAAAGCAGGGAACGGATGTGATTTTTACAGCCTCCGGCGCAAAAAGCATAAACGGCACGAAGGCAACCCCGGCATTGACGGCTGATATTCTCGGCGACTGGCGTGAGGAGACAATCTATCCGCTTAAGGATGATTCGGCTCTGAGAATTTATACAACCTCAATTCCGACAGGCTACAGAATTCCTACGCTCATGTCAGATACTCAGTACCGCAATCATGTCGCTTTGCAGAATACCTGCTATAACCAGCCGACGCATTTGAGCTATTATCTTGGATATGACACAAAGACAGTGCCGGTTCCGCAGATGTATACAGTGGACAAGGACGGCAGTGAGGTAAGAAATCCTGATTTGGCAAAGAAGAGCTACAGCATTGATGAACTGTATTCAGGTACGGATATAAAGCTTGTGATCGGAACACCGACTGCGCTTGTAAATAATATTCCGAAGCGTGTGGATAATGACAACACAGAGGTTGTGCCTTATATCTCAGCAGAGAACCGTACTCTCGTTCCGATAAGATTTATTTCCGAGTCATTGGGCGCGGATGTAAAGTGGGATGAGGCTTCAAAGACGGTTACCGTGGCAAAGGATGATACAACAATTGAAATGGTAATCGGCAGTGCCGAATACAAGGTAAACGGTGAGGCAAAAACAATGGAAACTGCGCCTGTTATAACGCAGGACAGAACAATGCTTCCGTTAAGGGCGGCGGCAGAGGCGCTCGGACAGAAGGTATACTGGAATGACGGACTTATTGTAATCGGTGATGTTGAATGCAGGCTCAGCGACGCCGGCGCAAAGGATATAAAAGATGAGATAAAGTCGGCCCCGGTGCCTGCTAAGGTTGAAATTGTTGCAATCAACGGCAAGGGAGAAAAGTACTATCCAAATCAGCTTGATGTATTTGCGGCAACAGCGTCCGGAAACGACGGTAATCTCGATATCGGAGCGGTTGACCTTGATATGTCAACCCGCTGGTCAAATTACGGCGCAAGTACGCTGGTGCTTGACCTTGGTGCGGAGCATGAGGTTGAGGGAGTTGCGATTGCCTGCTGGAAGGGAAATGAAAGAGTTTATCCGTTTACTATTGAATACAGCCTTGACGGTGAAAAGTGGGATACAGCGCTTGAGAAATCACAGAATACCGGAGAAAGCGCTGAGTTTGAGAAGTTTATGTTTGATAACAAGGTAAAGGCAAGATATATTCGCTATTCGGGTGACGGAGCTACGGACCCGACAAAGAATTACTGCCATATCAGCGAGATTGCTGTATTGGGTAATTAAGGAACCACTGATTAATTAACGCCTAACGGCTTAGCACGCATTGAACT
>JAUNPN010000190.1:0-395 GCA_030536655.1 bacterium
AGGTATTACTAGTGAATACAAATTTTCATCATTTACGTGTCTTGCTGATTCGACCTTGAGATAACCCGTAAATAAGAGGAAACTCCATATGTTTTCATTTTTAGCGGTTAAGTCACCATATGTTACGGTTTCGTTTAATGCTGTTTCTATTTCGCCGCCGTTCATAAGCTTTTCTATTGCTGCCTTTGTTTCGTTGTTTGCACCATGAATTAATTCACGAATTATGCTGTTGGAACTTGTATTTATCCAATATGCTTCAGGAGAGATATCCGCGTCCGTGGTTAATTTGTCTACATAATACAATATACTCCAAGGATTATATATATCTTTTTTTCCAAAACGATACCCATCATACCACAGTCTTATATCATTTAGTTTTTCATCGAATTCTAAGT
>JAUNPN010000190.1:405-4721 GCA_030536655.1 bacterium
CTTCTTTTTCCTCAAAGCCGAAATATTGAGAATATAGCGCATCCATTATGGAATTAATCTTAAGATTATTAAGTCCGGTAAATATACTCTCCTTTGATATTCTCAGACAGCCGGTTATAACTGAAAACTCTAATGCAGAGTTGGTTTTTAATGCAGACTCAAAGAGTGAACGGATAAAACGAACCATTTTGTCGTAGTATCCCGAGAAATACGCATCTTCAAGAGGAACATCGTACTCATCGATAAGGATAATAGTATTTTTGCCGTAATACTGTTTCAAGCACTCACAAAGAATCTTTATCGAGGTGCCGAGTTCTTTTACACCGGCATTAATATTCATTATTTGGCCGATTTCCTGCCTGAGTGATGTACTGACCTGATCATTATTCCATGCTGCTGAATATTTCTCAAATTGACCTTGTATTTCCTGACGAAGATAATATATTGCAGTATCATAATCACCGGTTTTTGCGCATTTCAATGAAAGAGTTATCACCGGATATGCATTTCTGTATTCCCCAATTTCAGAATAATACTCCGATATTTTTAAGTCGTCAAACAAATAGGCATTATCCTTTTCGGTAATATCAAAAAAGTATCTCAGCATACTAAAATTAAGCGTCTTTCCGAAACGTCGCGGACGAGTTATAAGATTATTGCTGCCTCTGTTTTTGATAAGCTCATAAATAAACATCGACTTGTCAACGTAGTATAAATCTTCATCAATTATTCTTTTGAAATCCTCATATCCAATGGGCAGTCTCTTTTTTTGCGACATCTGAAACCCTCCTCGTATAATAATATTTATGGACGAAAAAATCCATATAAATTCATAAAAAACTGATAAGATTTTCTCTGCCTGTGATATAATATATCTTAAATGATAAGGGTAAACTCCAACTCCTTCTGTTGAGCCTTTGGCTACTTCATAGTGAGTCAGTTTCCCTGTACCGGAAGTTATCTTCAAACCAACGGCTGTTTATCAGGTCAAGCCTGCATCCCTAGGCAGTGGAACTTCGCGTTGCAGCTTCCTGAGTGAGTTCTGATATGAGAGAGTGCTGATACTCCGGTTTCATGGGCAGTGAAAATCTTATCAGTAAAAAATTTAGCCACGAAAGGAGGTGCCCGTCATGAATTCACTTTTTGTTGGCATTGATGTCCGCTCGATTTCCAATGTCGTTTGTTTTATGAATCCTGACGGGTCAAAACATAACTCTTTATCTGTACAAAACAACCTCAATGATATTATCAAAGCATGTTTTGTCTGCTATGATGAACGACTCCTTTGAAGTGCAAAGTACACGGCTTATTAAATCAGGCAACCGATATCTTAGATATTAACTGATAGAAACCATTAATTTTCAATTGCTTGATGGTTTGGTTAGGGGTGGTCTTTTTACATCAAAAATGGTAAAATGAGTTAAAATTTATTTTGCTTTTTCTCATTTTCCTATTGACATTTTAACGTCGGATTCGTACTTCTATCTCAATATTATTTTACCATATTATTTGCTGCAAGTCAACATTTTGTGACTATTTTAAAGTTCATAACCTACTTTAAAACGGAGACTCATTTCGGTTTGCAGAACATAGGATGCAACAAAATATCTGTTACAGGCAGTAAGAGCATTTTCTTATGAGTGCGGATTCGTAATGGGACAATTAGCATACGAAGAAAAGAGTAATGAAATAACAACCATTCCTAAATTACCGGAGATGCTTGAAATAAAATGTTCACCTATAATTCCATCCTGAGATACTCCTACAATTCAAGCTAAAGATGCCAGAGCAGACATGAAAATTCTTGATGAAATATACGGAGCTATGAACTGGCAGCGCAAGCATGAAATGATTGGCGGCAGCTTATATTGTACAGTCAGTATCTGGGATGATCAGAAAAAGCAATGGATTTCCAAAATGGATGTTGGTACGGAAAGCTATACTGAAAAAGAGAAGGGACAAGCTTCGGACAGCTTTAAAAGAGCCTGTGTTTCGATAGGCATAGGCAGAGAGCTTTATACCGCACCGTTTATTTGGGTATCAGCTTCAAAGGCTAACATTAAAAAACGCGGCGATAAATATTGTACAAATGATAAATTTTCTGTACGTGAGATTTCCTATAACGATAAGCGTGAAATCACCGGTTTGATCATTGTCAATAAAGACGGCAATGTAGTGTATATGTTAAAACCACAAGATACAGAGAGACACACCACCGAACGATTGGACGCAATCAATAAGGAGCTTGAAAGAACCGGCATTGCATTAGATGCAGTATTAAAGCGATATGGTGCCGACAGTATTGAAAATATGTCATCTTCAACTTATGGTAAGGCTTTGAGCAGTTTACGCAGGACGAAAAATAAGGTGGCATGAATTATGACAGGACAGCCGACAACCACGGCAGTCCTGTTAATTTTTTTGATGCAATCAAATATGTATGCCAGTAAAAAGATTTAAAATTTTGGAACATTATGGGAGCAATATAAATATGTAATTCCTTGTTTTTTCAATCGCATATTATTCTTGTGATATGTATATAATGCATATTCCGACTTAAACAGAAAATAAAAATTTCAGGAGGAATAAGAAGATGAAAGAACAAATCAGATGCTCCGTTTGTGGAGCAGTATTGACAGAGGAAGCGTTTCATGAATTTGATGGACAGGTAATGTGTGACGACTGCTTTTATGAGCATACCACTGAATGTGAATGCTGCCATGAACGGATCCGGCAGGAGAATGCAGAGATAGACAACGACATAACACTATGTACCTTCTGCTACGACAACTACTATACTACCTGTGAAATATGCGGCAGAATAATCCATCGTGATAACGCACATTATGAAGATGAGTGTTATGCTCCATACTGTGATGACTGCTTCAACAAGTTAGAGGAAAAGACTATAAATTCATACAATTACAAGCCCGAACTGATATTTTACGGTTCAGGTAAGTTGTTTTATGGAGTAGAACTTGAAATTGACAATGGCGGAAGTTATGACGGTAATGCCGGAACACTGCTTGATATTGCAAACTGTGATAGTACGCATATGTATTGCAAGTATGATGGTTCTGTCTCAAACGGATTTGAAATGGTATCACATCCTATGTCGTTGGATTATCATATCAATCATATGGACTGGCTTGAAATATTCAATCACGCGGTTGACATGGGATACTGTTCTCACAATACTACAACATGAGGACTGCACGTTCATGTCAGCCGTTCGGCTTTTGGTGAAACTCGCGATGAACAGGAGGATGTAATTTCAAGAATAGTGTATTTTGTTGAAGCTCACTGGAATGAATTACTGAAATTCTCTCGCAGGACAGAAATGAATATTACGCGTTGGGCATCACGCTATGGCATTGCTGAAAATACAAAGCTTACCTATGATAAAGCAAAGAAGAAGAGTAGCATGGGCAGATATGTGGCAGTCAATCTTGCTAATTACAATACAATAGAGTTTCGTATATTCCGTGGTACGTTGAAATATAAGACATTTATCGCTGCATTACAGCTTGTGGACGAGATTTGCAGACTTGCGATTGCTTTTGATGATAAGACCTTTGAGAAAATGTCATGGTTGGACTTTGTATCAAATATCAGCAAAAACAGCAAGCCGGAGCTTATTGAGTATCTGAAGTCAAAGCGGTTATATGTAAATGATGAGGTAGCAGAAACGGAGGAAGTGTGAGATGTGCGGATTATATGGATTTTTCAATTACAGCGGACAGAATATAAAGAATTTAAGCACACTCACAAATTGTCTCGCAGAGCAGGCAGCAGTGCGTGGTACAGATGCAACCGGTATTGCGTATAACGATAATGGAAAGCTTGTAATACATAAAGAACCGAAATCAGCGTATGCACTGAATTTAAAGCATCCTGACAATATAGTTTGTGTGACAGGACACACCAGACATGCAACGCAGGGAAATAAGAAACAGAATTACAATAATCACCCATTTGGAAGTTCGTGTAAGAATCTCCGTTTTGCATTGTGTCATAATGGGATTCTGAGTAATGATGTATCTTTGAAAAAGGAGTATCATCTGCCTAAAACAAAAATAGGAACGGATAGCTATGTTGCAGTGCAGCTTTTGGAAAGGATAAAGAAGCTGAATATTGATAATGTAAAGTTTATGGTTGAAACAGTCATGGGCAGCTTTGCGTTTACGATACTTGACAGCTCAGATACTCTTTGGCTTGTAAGGGGTAACAGTCCTCTGTCGCTGATACATCTTCCGAATTATAAGAGTCTATCCGTAAATAAAAAGTACTTGTCAAAATACACAAAAGAATGTATA
>JAUNPN010000191.1:0-4145 GCA_030536655.1 bacterium
TTATACTTCAAGTCGCTGAGGGCGGCAAGATGCGCCGCTTATCTTTTTCCAAACTCTCAATCCTTAACCCTGCTTCTGAATATACTTGACAAGACCGCCTGCATTTATAAGCTCCTGCATAAACGGAGGGAATGCCGCCGCCTGATATGTTTTGTTTTTTGTTTCATTTGTGATAACGCCTGTGTTAAAATCAATTGAAATCATGTTACCCTCATCAATATCCTTTGACGCTTCAGGACACTCTAAAATCGGAAGCCCTATATTTATTGCATTTCTAAAGAAAATTCTTGCAAAGCTTTCTGCGATTACACACGAAATTCCGCTTGCCTTAATTGCAATCGGAGCATGCTCTCGTGATGAACCGCACCCAAAGTTTGCGCCGCCAACCATAATATCACCGACTTCAACCTTATTTACAAAATCCTTATCAATATCCTCCATACAATGAGCTGCAAGCTCCTCCGGAGAATATGCATTCAAATATCTTGCCGGAATGATAACGTCCGTATCTATATTATCACCGTACTTTATTACCTTACCGTTCGCTTCCATTACAATACCTCCTCAGGTGCAGTGATTTTACCCGTTATTGCAGACGCTGCCGCAACCTCCGGGCTTGCGAGATAAACCTCGCTCTCAACGTGTCCCATTCTGCCGAGGAAGTTTCTGTTCGTTGTCGATACACAGCGCTCACCCTCTGCAAGAATACCCATATGACCTCCGAGACACGGTCCGCAGGTCGGCGCTGAAATTACGCAGCCTGCCTTGATAAGTGTTTCGAGTGTTCCGTCCTGCAATGCTTCAAGATATACTCTCTGCGTTGCCGGGAACACAATAACTCTGATACCCTTCTTAACGTGCTTGTCCTTCAAAATCTCAGCAGCTCTTCTGAGGTCGCTGATACGGCCGTTAGTACATGAGCCGATTACAACCTGATCAATCGCAACATCTCCCCAATTATCCGGAGTTCTTGCATTTTCCGGAAGATGCGGGAATGCAACCGTATGCGGAACCTTTGATAAATCAATGTCTATTACCTTCGCGTACTCAGCATCCTCATCAGCTGTAAATGCCGTATATTCCTTTGTGCTGTGCGACTTCATATATTCAATCGTTAAATCATCAACCTCAAAGATACCGTTCTTTGCTCCTGCTTCAATCGCCATATTGGCAATTGTAAAACGGTCATCCATTGTAAGAGTGTGCATACCCTCGCCGGTAAATTCCATTGATTTATATAACGCGCCGTCAACGCCAATCATGCCGATAATGTGAAGTATCAAATCCTTACCGCTTGTATACGGTCTGAGCTTTCCCGTGAGATTAAACTTAATAGCCTCCGGAACCTTAAACCATGCCTTACCGGTTGCCATTCCCGCCGCCATATCGGTTGAACCTACTCCTGTGGAAAATGCACCTAATGCGCCGTATGTACAGGTATGCGAATCTGCGCCGATTACTACATCGCCCGCAACAACAAGTCCCTTCTCCGGAAGAAGAGCGTGTTCTATACCAACCTCACCTACTTCAAAGTAGTTTACAATATCCTGCTCTCCGGCAAACTTTCTTACCTTAAGAGCCATCTGTGCCGACTTAATATCCTTATTAGGAGTAAAATGGTCAGGTACAAGTGCAATCTTTGCCTTATCAAACACCTTGCCTGTACCGATCTTATCAAACTCATTGATACCAACCGGAGCCGTAATATCATTTCCGAGTACGAGGCTCAGATCAGCCATTATAAGCTCACCTGCCTTGACGCTTTCAAGCCCGGCTGCACGAGCAAGGATTTTCTGTGTCATGGTCATTGCCATTTATAATCACCTCATGTTATAATTATTCATTTTGTTATTATATCACATTAACGCCTGTTTGTAAATAATATTTTTTAAATTCGTTAAAATATATCAATAACACCTTATCTGATTATTACTCAATAACTCAAATTATAATGATTGAGCCTATATCATACAATTCTTCTTCATTAAGGCACAAAATTTCTGTTCCGTTATTTCTGCAAAAATCTCTTATTAACCTGCCTTCCGGATGCCTGTCTATATTTCCGTTTACCGCAAGCAGGCCTTTACGGAGCAAGCCTGAGCAGCCGCCTATAAAACCATACGGCAGCGTTTTAAGCCCGACTGAACCCGGTTTTATTTTAAGAGTATTTATATTGTTTTTCATCAGTACCTTATATATACCTTCATCAGCCGTTACAGCAGCATTATCACTTATAACCGCAATGCTGCATTTTGCGTAGCCTTGCTTAACATTAAGGATTTTCTTTCCGATATGCCTATATACTTCAAGAATTTCTTTTGATGTATGCTTTTCATTGCATATCACAAAATCTCCGATGACTGCCGCATTATATAGTATATCATATGGATATTTATCCTTAAGCGGCTGCGAGCCGCAAATAAGATTATACTCCTTCGGGAGCTTTTCTTTATAATAGGAATATACTTCCTTCGCGCATATAACCGTATTATTATCCGCATAATGAAGCTGCATATCAGGATGTCCGCCGACTGCTTCATACAGGCTCTTAACATGGACCGTTTTTATTATGTTGCAGCCCATCCGTGCCAGCCGGGAAATACTTTTACTATTTGTGCGGTAATCAATTATTATACTGCTCCGTGTTGTATTCTGCATAACAGTTGTTCCTTTACAAGCTATTATTTTTACCCTTATAAGACATTATATCAAAAACAATAATAACTGTCAACATATATTAAAATGTCAAATATCAATATATTACCGAGAAGCTTTCACAATTGTTATCGTTTTTTTCCTTAAATTGTTCGGCTTATTCAGCGACAGGCATAAATAACATACGCCAATCCAACAGAAATCCGGATTGGCGTATGCATTTTATTTTTATAAAGAGAGAGCTTGTTTTATTAATATTAATTTCCGAAAATGCTTGTGTATGATTTTTCTGTCAAATTATTTCCTTCGGCACCGATTTCACGCTTTACTTTGTCCTCATATGTTGAAGTTCCGCTTGTCGTAATAACATTTTCTGTCAAAAATAAGCTTACTTTAATTTCCGGATTTTCAAATACATTTTTCATTTCGCCATTCCTCCTATTTTACTGAACTGCAACTGTTGCTGACATCTTTTCAGCTGCATCAACCGGCACGCCTGTTATTAAAAGACCAATTACAGTTTCTACGTTTGTTATTTCTGTATTATTGCCATTCACTGTTACCGCATCTGATCCATTGTCTTTTTTTACATACCATGTAACTGATGTTTTTGTAGCATTGCTCGCCGGAACGGTCGCTTTAAATCCTACTGCATCCTTTACTTCGCCCTCGCCTGTGTCCGGTAAAATCTTTTCTACTTTAGGTTCAACCGGCACCGGGTCAACTGAATTAACGGTATACTCAACGCTGCTTACACATAACCATTTACTATCATCCTCCGGTTGATTTGCAATAACATAATATGTACTACCTGCTGTGAGAGCAGCAGTGTAAACCAATTCATTTCGATTCACTTCTATTTTATGCGTATTTATATCAGCCGTCGCATAAGAATCCTTTAAAATATAAATAGCCGGATCTGCATCACGCCCATAACCAAGTGTAACTTTTATAGTACCATCCGTGGTCGGTGTGTAACTTATTGAATCATTCCAGTTTCCACCTGACCAAAGCTTCTTTGCACTCCAATAAACACCGCGATCTTCACCGTCTATACCTGTTGCTCCATTTACGCTTAGGCTTTCCGTTGCAGAAGGAGTTGAGTCACAAGCAGTAAAATCCCATTTATATGTTGTCTGATTACCCTCTGTCGTTGAAGTGAAATATTCACCCTCTGCATTTGCAACAGCAGCCATTGTCGTTATTGTCATTGCAGCAGCTAAAAAGCCACTTGCAAATTTCTTAAAATTCATTTTTATTCTCCTCCCTTTTCAAACGCTCTCTCCTTATACCAAATAACATTTTAATTTACGGATAGGCTCTTAATATTCGTTTCATATCAATGCGAAGCTCAAAAGTCTTAGATATTATATTTATTGAAGCGTCCTCCGTAAAGCTTTATATAATTTAATTATACACATCGAAAAGAATTTATTCAACCTCAAAACTTGACCGATTGAGTGTATTTTTTGACCAAATTCTATTTTTTG
>JAUNPN010000191.1:4155-4672 GCA_030536655.1 bacterium
CAATAAGCTTTGTTTTATAATATACTGTAATCAAAAACAGACAAGGGAGCGATAAAATATGGATACAAAAAAATGGGAATGCGAGGCTCTTAATAACAACGACGGAATTTTCGTTATGCATACAGGACCTTCTCAGGCGGCGCAGCCAATTTATCATGATTTTGTCATGATTACCTATATTGCGCACGGCGAAGGCATTCACCATTGCGGTGGAAAAGACACCGTATTAAAAGAAGGCGATGTACTCATTATAAATCCTGATGTTATACACTATTTCTCTTCATCATCAAGATTTCAGTATCTCGAATTATACTATTGCTTTATTACTCCGCAGAAAGCAAAAAAAGCTTATTCTGAATTAAAACATGATTTCCCGGAGCTGCAGGGATTTTTTGACAATACCTCTCTAAAAAGCCTGCATATAAAGGACAACGAGAAAAGAGACATTCGAAACCTGTTTATCCGTATGATTGATGAATTTATGAACTGCCCTCCGGGACACAAATGCATGTTAAAC
>JAUNPN010000030.1 GCA_030536655.1 bacterium
AGCCTGTTCTTTTGCGGCTTTTTCCGCAGCTTCAGCCTGCTTCTTTTCTGCCTTGGAGCTTAAGGAAATTGCTGCGGCATCTGTTTTGGGCTTTGAAGTATTGCCGGAAGCGAATGCCGATATGTTTCCGCATGATAAAGCAAGCACGATTGCGGCTGTTGCCAGTAATTGTTTCTTTGAAGTTTTCATTTTTAATCCTCCTTATAAAAATTTAAGATTAATTTATATTTCAATATTAATTATACACACCAAAGTTAAATAAAAGTTAATTTGGAAAAATAATCTTAAAAATAGTACCTTTTCCTAATTTACTGCTTACATAAATTTACCCATTATGCACTTCTATAATACTTTTCAAAAGAGATAGTCCCAAGCTGTAACCATCCGCGTTATTATGAAGAGAGTCATCCGTTCGGTAAAAGCCGTCCAATATCTTTTCTATATTATTTTCTGAAATATGCAGCATGATGTCCATGATAATGGCGTCATATTCAGTATTGCCTATATAGAACAGTGCGTTTTCGCCGTCATAGCATTTATCTACGCAGTAGACGGCTTTGGTGAAACACTATTCAAGAATAGAATTTAATTTTTTCTCATCTTCAACAATTAATAAACGCATGTTATTACCTCATGATAAACGCGGGGTGAAATAAATATCCCCGCGTGTTTATCATGCTTTGTTATTTTCATGGCGCGGGTGGTGCCAAGCTTTCATAATACCGAATTTAGAGATTGTCTTTAGACTGTTCAAAAAGCCAATCTCTTACAGCCGGAATTTTGTATCCGTAATTAAAGGAGGCGTTATGTTCCATGCCTGAACCATCTGTTAAAACGCTGCCGACTTCAAAGCGTATCATATTCGCATTATTTCCTTCCGAAATAAGCTCCTGTGCAGCGGTATTCTGTTCTTCCTCACTGTTCTGGGCATTCCATTCTCCGAAACTGTATCCTATTTCGGAGGCTTCAAGCATAGCTTTTACAGAATCCTGTCCGCCGCAGGCATTTGCGTCACCGCCTGCCGTAATATAGAAGAATTTCTTGTCTGTAAGCGGCTGAAGCTGCTCAATATCCCATTGTCCGGATACAAAGAGCGAAGCGGCAAATAAATCGGGGTATTTACCGTTCAGATAAAGAGATGTCATACATCCCATTGACTGACCTGTGGTATATAATCTGTTTGTGTCAATGCTGTACTGTTCAGTAATGGAATTGATAAGCTTAACTGCTGTTTCAATTTCTTGTGAGGTATTCCAGTCATCATCAACTACGATTTCCGAAAATGCCGGAACAAGAACGAATGACTTATGCTTTGCCTGCTCCTCGTCAGTTACCCATATGTTCGCTCCGTAATACTGTTCCACAATTTCCTTTGCACTCTTACTGGCACCTGACGCGTCGGGGATATACATGATTAGAGGATATTTTTCGCTGTCATCATAATCGTAGGGGACATATAAGCTGTATTCAAGAGAAATATTCGATTCCGTGTCCTCGAATACAGCCTGCGTAAATTTATCCGCGCCTGCGCTGATAACCTCGATAATATCCGGATCGGTTTCGATCTTTGGCTGACGGTCGCCCTTTGTTCCTACTGTAATGCCTTTCCATTTGCCGCCGTTCTGCATATTCTCACCGTTTTCTTTATATGTTTCAATTGTGATTAACTGTGTTTCCTCATTCCAGTCAACCTTTGCGCCGAGGTTTTCCGATATAAATCTGAGAGGGACAAAGGTTCTGTCGCTGACAATCTGCGCAGGCATATCAAGCTGAATGCTTTCGTTATCTACGATGGCAGCAGCAGAATTGATTGTCAGTGTGATTTCCTTGATTCCTTTAATACTCACGGTCTGTGCTTCGGCATCCCAGCTTACTTCGCAGTTCAAGCCCTCGGCAATTGCTCGTACAGGAATTAATGTTGTACTGTTTTCGATATAGGGTGTTACTCCGTCATACTTTGAGAAATCAACTGATGTACCGTTGATTTTTACCGTAATGTCATTGCTGTTATTTGCTGACGCCGCCGCTGTACCGGCTGCAAGTGCAGCTGTAATAATAATTCCTGTGATTTTTTTTGATTTCATTTTAAACAACCTCCATTTAATTATTGTTCCATGCGTTTACACATTTTTTTAAAAGCGACGTCAGCTCTTTTTTCTCGGATGGTGAGAGAAAGGACAGAATATCCTCGTTTTCTGCACGTTCTTTTAATCCATGATGAAGTGCGTGTCCGCATTGAAGCATCAGATGAACTGTTTCATCCTTGATATTGATGACGTGTCTGTCTTTTGAGCGCTGTGACTGTTCCTGCCCAAAATAATTTCTGCCTCGGGAGCAGTGCAGGTCATCGGCTGGACAATGCCGTCCGCAGCATGGACATGAATTGCTGTTGTTAAACTGTGGTTTCATAGTATAGGTTCCTCCTAAAAAATTTTTTGGAACTATTCAGGGAGCTGCCATAACCTGTAAGGACCAGCATAAAGTCAGGTCTTAATGCCGTTTCAGCTGACGCAATAAACTCTGATGTATTTACTGCAGTGTGACGGTTCAAATAAACTAATGTACCTGAACATACACAGCGAAGGCATATAACCAAAAAAGCGCGTAAATCCAAAATCTGGACTTACGCGCTTTGCTGCTCGACTTAAAAATAGTTTATCATAACTAAATATTTAAATCAAGTGTTTAGCTGAGTTTTTTACAATTTGTTTACAAAAGTATAGAAATGTCGGTTATCTTAGTACCGCGCCTAAAGCGCTTTCGAGCTTTTTAACAATCTTGTCATGGAGATTATCAGCTTCTTCGCCCGTCAGACTGCGGTCGTCCGCACGGAAGGCTGCTTTGTACATAACAGACTTCTTATCCTCAGGAATCTGCCTGCCCTCATAAACGTCCGAAAGCTCCAGTGAAGCAAGCAGCTTGCCGCCTGCCTTCTTCATAACCTTTTCGATTTCCGCAACCGGAGTTGCCTTGTCAAGAAGGATTGAGAAGTCGCGCGTTAATGCCGGGTACTTAGGCAGGTGAGTGTACTTGATATTACTGTCGGCACACTTAATCATGTTTTCAAGGCTTAATTCACCTACATAGCAGTCTGTTTCAATTTCAAACTTTCTTGCAACTGACGGCATAATCTGACCGATTGTACCAAGAACAAGCTTGCCGCATTTGATAACTGCGCAGCGTCCCGGATGATATGTCGGATTATCCGAAACAGGCTCATAGCTTACATTATTGATATTAAGCTGCTCAAATAACGCTTCGCATACGCCCTTAAGGTCAAAGAAGTCAACTCCGCCGTACATGCCGAGAGTAATAACAACCGGCTCCTGCGGAAGCTTGCCTGCGCCTGTCGGAAGGAATACCTTTGCAGTTTCAAAAAGCTTAGCCTTTGCATTTCTGTAATTGTAGTTGCGCGCAAGAACCTCAAGCATACTTCCGATTGTTGTTGTACGCATTACCGAAGTATCCTCGCCGAGAGGATTTGTAATCCTGACGACATTTCTTAACGGACTGTCTGCCGGAATGCTGAGCTTGTCAAATACAGACGGACTAACAAAGGTGTAGGTGTAAATCTCGCTCATTCCCTGAGCGGTAAGAGCGGAGTTGATTATATCCTCGGTTTTCTGCTCCTCGTTCTTCATGCCTCTTGTAGCCTCGCCGCTGAGCAGGGTAGTCGGAATAATGTCGTAGCCGTAGAAGCGCGCGATTTCCTCCGCAATATCAGCTTCTGCCTGTAAATCCGGACGGAAGCTCGGCGGCACAAGAGTCATAGCATCAGTGTCAACCTTAACTTCTAAGGCTGTGAGGATTTCAATCATCTTATCCGTGGAAACATCTGTGCCTAAGAATGCATTGATTTTTTCGGGTCTGAAAGCGATCACCGGCTGCTCCGGGACATTACCCATAATGTCAATCATGCCGCCGACAACCTCGCCGCAGCCAAGCTCCTCAACAAGCTGGCAGGCTCTTTCGATTGCCGGAACGGTGTTGTTATAGTCGAGTCCCTTTTCATATCTTGAAGAAGCTTCTGTTCTTAATCCGACTCTCTGAGCGGTAAGTCTTACGGAGGAACCGTCAAAGGTTGCTGACTCAAATGCTACCTCAGTTGTGTCATCTTTAATTTCACTGTTGAAGCCGCCCATTACACCGGCGATTGCAACAGCCTTTTCAGCGTCTGCAATTACCAAATCTTCACTTGTAAGCACTCTGTTCTGTTCGTCGAGAGTTTTGATAACTTCGCCTTCGGCAGCTCTGCGGACGGTAATCTTGTGTCCGGCAAGATTTCTCAAATCAAATGCGTGCATCGGCTGACCGTATTCAAGAAGCACATAGTTTGTAATGTCAACCATGTTGTTGATTGAGCGAACGCCGCATGCTTCAAGTCTTTCTCTCATCCATTTCGGTGACGGACCGATTTTTACATTTTTGATAAGCCGTGAACAGTAACGCCGGCACTTATCCTTGTCGAGAACCTCAATAGAAAGCGTATCGTTTATGTTCTCGGCTGTTTCACTGAATTTTCTTGCCGGAATGTTAAACGGCTTTTTGAATGAAACGGCAGTTTCTCTTGCAAGACCGATAATCGAGAAGCAGTCCGGGCGGTTAGAGGTAATCTCAAATTCTACAACATTTTCGTTAAGACCGAATAAATCCTTAATATCACTGCCGGGTACAGCGTCTTCCGGCAAGACAAGAATTCCGTACTCCGGTTCATAGCCGAGCAGTGATGCTGATAATCCAAGCTCCTCATGCGAGCAAATCATGCCGTTTGATATAACTCCGCGGAGCTTGCCCTTCTTGATTTTCACACCGCCCGGAAGCGTTGAGCCGTTTAAGGCAACAGGAACCTTCTGCCCCGCCGCAACATTCGGCGCGCCGCATACAATCTGTATCGGCTCAGCCCCGCCTGCGTTTACTGTGCATACGTGCAGGTGATCGCTGTCCGGGTGCATTTCGCAGGTTAAAACCTCGCCGACAACTACCTTGTCAAGCTCTGCGCCGATATTCTCAACGCTCTCAACCTTTGAACCGGTCATAGTTAATTTATCCGCATATTCCTTCGGAGTAACACCGCCGATGTCGGTATAGTCCGAAAGCCAACTCATAGGTAATTTCATATTTGTTCAATCCCTTCTGTTTCGGTTAATAGTTTTTCCGCGTCACGATTGCGGCGGAAAATATATATTTTTTTATCAGGATATACTTCCTTTATTTTTTCAAGCTCGCTGTAAAATTTTCCGCGCTTTTTTCTTCCGTCATAGATAACCCAGCGCAGAAATTCGGGGTCAAGCCGTTCCTTGCAGTCTTTGCCCATATCGGGCCGCGTTTTGCCGTTGAACATAATTCTTCGCTTAATAACGCGCCACAGGCATAAAAACCTGTTATAGTCAAGGAAAATAATAGTATCGGCAGACTCGATACGCTCATGCCATAAAATGCGTCGGTAGCTGCCCTCAATAATCCAGCTTTCCTTTTCAAGCACAGGCTTTAAGAGCTTTATTTTATGCTCCTTATCGCTTTCAACCCAGCCGGGAAGCCAGTGAAGCGCATCCATGTGTGTTGGTTCGATGCCTAAAATTTTGCCTAACTTCTGCGCAAGGGTGGACTTTCCGCAGCCTGAGAAGCCTATTATCATTATTCGCTGCATCAGAACTGATCCAAAAATCTCAAATCATTTTCAAAGAATAGGCGCAGGTCGTCAATATCATACTTGCCCATTGCTATACGCTCAAGACCGATACCGAAGGCAAAGCCCGAATATTCCTCAGGGTCGATGTCGCAGTTTGCGAGAACCTTCGGATGAACCATACCGCAGCCGAGAACCTCAATCCAGCCCTCGCCCTTGCAGACGGAGCAGCCCTTGCCGCCGCAGACAAAGCAGCTTACGTCCATTTCAGCCGATGGCTCGGTGAAAGGGAAGTGGTGCGGACGGAAGCGGACTCTTGTATCCTCGCCGTAGAGTGATTTTGTGAACATTTCAAGCGTACCCTTCAAATCTGCCATTGTTACATTCTTGTCAACAACAAGACCCTCAATCTGGTGGAAAACGGGAGAGTGAGTAGCGTCAACGGTGTCACTTCTGTAAACTCTTCCCGGTGCGATAATTCTTATCGGCGGCTTTGTTTTTTCCATTACACGAACCTGCATGCCGGACGTCTGAGTCCTTAATACGATATTGTCCTCAATATAGAAGGTATCCTGGGTATCGCGTGAAGGATGGTTTTTCGGAATATTCAGTGCCTCGAAGTTGTAGTAGTCGTATTCAACCTCCGGACCGTCGGCAATCTGAAAGCCCATGCCGATGAATATATCCTTAATTTCATTCAGTACCTTTGTGAGCGGGTGAAGCTTGCCCTCCGGCTGCTTTCTGCCCGGCATCGTAACATCGATAACCTCAGCCTTAAGCTTTGCTTCTTCAAGCTTTGCGCTTATTGCGGATTTTTTTTCGTCAAGCTCTGCTTCAAGCCTGCTTCTGATTTCATTGGCAAGCGCGCCGATTTTCGGACGCTCCTCCTTGGAAAGCTTGCCCATGCCCTTTAGTACGGAGGTAAGCTCGCCCTTTTTGCCGAGATACTTGATACGGATATTTTCGAGAGTATCAAGGTCGACGGCATCTTTTAAAATACCCTCGACATCAGCTTTAATCTGTTCGAGTTTCTCTTTCATAATATATCTTCCTTTCAATTAAAACTAAAAAATGCCTCGCCCTGAAGAAGTCTTGAAAACTTCTTAATAACAGGGACGAAGCACATTAATATTCTCCGCGGTACCACCCGGCTTCCGGCAGTGCCGGCACTCATTTAAAGTCCTTAACGCGGACGAACGTCAACCCCTACACACAACAAAAAGCTTCAGGGAAGCGGCTCCAAAACGAAAATTCAGCAAAGCCCTTACCGCAGCGGCTTACAGCTCAATAACCTCTGCTCTCTTATGGCGGAAACAATGCCTACTTGATTTTTTCATAGCCTTTACTTGAAATATATTATATCATATTGAAATAATATTTGTCAAGTGAAAATTTGAACTGTTTAATAAGAGCCTATTCGTAACTAAAGGAGTGCATATATATAAGATTTGTGCCTTCTTTGAACATAAAACTATGACTGAAATGTAAATAAAAAATGAATTGTAAAAAAAATTGCAAAAAAGACTTGACATCTGAGCAAAATAGTGGTAAATTATAATTGTTAGCACTCAGAGAGATTGAGTGCTAACAAAACAGGCAGGTGATTAAGATGGATTTAAGCAACGGATTAGGCGATTACAGTTTAAGTGAGCGCAAACGAAAAATTCTTCAGGCTATAATTGAAGAATATATCGGTACGGCTGAGCCTGTTGGTTCAAGAGCCATATCAAAAAAGAAGGAGCTTGGTCTTTCGAGCGCGACTATTCGCAACGAGATGGCTGATCTTGAGGATATGGGTTATCTTGTTCAGCCTCACACCTCAGCAGGAAGAGTTCCGTCAGACAGCGGATACCGCTTTTATGTAAATCAGCTTATGCAGAAATATCAGCTTGGCATTGAAGTTATTGCAAGACTTCAGGAACAGCTTCACGCAAGGATAAATCAGCTTGACAGAATAATAAGAAGCGCCGGGCTTGCCGCATCATCTCTTACCGAGTATACAACCTTTATAACTACTCCGGGAGCGGGGAACGCTGTTATAAATAAGCTTGACCTTGTATATATCGGAATACACAGGATAATGCTTATTATTGTTACGGAAAGCGTAAGAAGCAGACTTCTCGGCGCGGATGTATCGCAGGAGGAATGCTCGGTTTTGACAGAAATCATAAATAATGAATTTAAGGGCAAGACTGTTTCAGAGCTTACAAAGGCAAACTTTGACAGGCTGCTTCCGAGGGTGTGCGCTGCCGGTATAAATAAGGATATGTTCCTTACGGTAGCTGCATTCATATGCGAGGCTGCGGCGGAGGCGGACGGCGGAGATATTGTTGTTCATAATGCAAAATCAATTCTTAGCTATCCGGAATATGCCGATATTGACAAGGCAAGGGAAATGCTTGAATTTTTAGAAGATAAGGAAGCAATACGCAGCCTTATAGCGGAGGATAGCGCGGACACTGCGGGTTACGATGTACGGGCGAGGATAGGAACTGAAAACAAGTCGGAGCTGTTGAATAACTGCTCGCTTGTTACGGTAAATTATTCGTTAGACGGAAAGCATGCCGGTAAAATCGGAGTAATCGGTCCGAAACGAATGAACTATGCAAAAGTATTTGCAAGTCTTGATTTGATTTCGCATGAAATAGATAAGGTAATAAATGAGTTTGACGCTTGAGAAAGTGAGGCGATAAAATGGATAAAAAGGAGAACAAGGCTCCGGAAAATGAGGAGCTGAAGGAGGAAGCTGCTGAGGAAAAGGCGCCGGAAAAGACAGAGCTTGAAACGGCAAACGAGAAAATTTCCGAGCTGAATGACAAGTACTTAAGGCTTTATGCCGAGTATGATAACTTCCGAAAGAGAACCCTCCGGGAAAAAGACGCGCGCTACGGTGATGCGGTAATTGACGCGGCGGCGGCGATACTGCCGATAGGTGATAATCTTGAAAGAGCGCTTGCGTCAGAGGTTACCTCGGAGGATGCAAAAAAGCTTAAGGATGGCGTTGAAATGGTTATGAAGCAGTTCAGCGAAACTCTTGAAAAGCTTGAGGTAAAGCCTATAAAGGCATTGGGAGAGAAGTTTGATCCTAACCTTCATAATGCAGTTATGCACATAGAAGACGAAACAATTGACGATAATACAGTTGTTGAGGAATTTATGAAGGGTTATGAATACAAGGACGGCAGAGTCGTAAGGTATTCAATGGTCAAGGTTGCAAATTGATAATTTAAAATTATGGAAAGGAAATGATATAAAATGGGAAAGATTATAGGTATTGATTTAGGTACAACAAATTCATGTGTAGCTGTTATGGAAGGCGGACAGCCGAACGTAATTACAAACAGCGAGGGCTCAAGAACGACTCCGTCGGTAGTTCAGTTCCAGAAGGACGGCGAGAGAATAGTCGGTCAGGTTGCAAAGCGTGCAGCGGTAACAAACGCTGACAGAACAATTATGTCAATCAAGAGAAAGATGGGCACCGCAGAAAAGGTGACCGTTGACGGCAAGGCATATACGCCGCAGGAAATTTCGGCAATGATCCTTTCGAAGATTAAGGCTGATGCAGAGGCTTATCTCGGCGAAAAGGTAACAGAGGCTGTTATCACTGTTCCGGCATACTTTAACGACTCACAGCGTCAGGCAACAAAGGATGCAGGTAAGATTGCCGGTCTTGATGTAAAGAGAATTATCAACGAACCGACAGCGGCTGCGCTTGCATACGGAATGAGCGGCAAGGAGCAGAAGATTATGGTATACGACCTTGGCGGCGGTACCTTTGATGTATCAATCCTTGAAATTGCAGACGGTGTGTTTGAGGTTCTTTCAACAAACGGTGATACTCACCTCGGCGGAGATGACTTTGACCAGATAATCATTGATTATTTAGTACAGAGCTTCAAGGCTGAGAACGGCATTGACCTTTCATCGGATAAGATGGCTATGCAGAGACTTAAGGAGGCCGCTGAGAAGTCAAAAATTGAACTTTCTTCAACAACAACCTCACAGGTAAATCTTCCGTTCATTACAGCTGATGCGACAGGTCCGAAGCACCTTGACGTTACAATCACAAGAGCAAAGTTCAACGAGCTTACGGCAGATCTGGTAGATAAATCTATCGCATGTATCAGAAACGCTATGAGAGATGCGGGACTTTCAAAGGGTGATATTAACGAGGTTCTTTTGGTCGGCGGTTCATCAAGAATACCGGCTGTTCAGGATGCGGTAAAGAACGAAATGGGAAGAGAGCCGCACAAGGGTATTAACCCGGATGAGTGCGTTGCGGTAGGTGCTGCAATTCAGGGCGGCGTATTGAATAATGACGAGGGTGTAGGCGATATTCTTCTTCTTGATGTAACACCGCTTTCACTTGGTATCGAAACAATGGGCGGAGTGTTCACAAAGCTTATTGAGAGAAATACAACAATTCCTGTATCAAAGCAGCAGATTTTCTCAACAGCGGCAGACGGTCAGACGTCTGTTGAGGTTCATGTACTCCAGGGAGAGAGAGAATTTGCTCAGTATAATAAGACGCTCGGACGTTTCAACCTCACAGGAATTGCTCCGGCTCCGAGAGGCGTTCCGCAGATTGAGGTTAAGTTTGATATTGACGCTAACGGTATTGTAAACGTAAGCGCGAAGGATCTGGGAACAGGCAACGAGCAGAAGATTACAATCACAGCTTCAACAAACCTTTCGGATGAGGATATTGACAAGGCGGTTAAGGAAGCTGAGAAGTACGCTGAGGAAGACAAGAAGCGTAAGGAAGAGGTTGATATAAGAAATAATGCCGAGTCACTCGTATACCAGTGTGAGAAAGCCTTAAAGGACGCCGGTGACAAGATTGACGCTAACGCTAAGTCAAACGTTGAGGCTGAGATTGAGAAGGTAAAGACAGCTTTGCAGGGTACAGATTCAGCGGCAATCAAGGCTGCGGCGGATTCGCTGCAGGAAAATTTCTACGCAGTGGCGCAGCAGCTTTATCAGCAGGCTAATCCGCAGGGCGGACCGCAGGATTACGCACAGCAGGGCGG
This sequence comes from bacterium, assembly GCA_030536655.1. Taxonomy (GTDB): domain Bacteria; phylum Bacillota; class Clostridia; order UBA1381; family UBA1381; genus UMGS1958. The sequence goes on from JAUNPN010000030.1 coordinate 10,657, forward strand.
TCAGCAGACCGGAAATGATAATGTGTATGAAGCAGATTACACAGAGGTAGACGATAATAACTGATTTACGGAATAGAAAAAGGCGGGCAGCTTGTCCGCCTTTTTTGGGAATAATAAACCGTGATAATAAACAAAAAACATAAAATCCCCTTTACAAACAGATTGATTGGGTGTATAATATATTAGTAGGTGAAATAAAATGGCTGAAAAAAGAGATTATTATGAAGTCCTCGGCGTTTCAAAGGATGCGACCGAGGCAGATTTAAAAAAGGCATACAGAAAAGCAGCCGTAAAATATCATCCGGATCGTAATCCGGGAAACAAGGAAGCTGAGGAGAAGTTTAAGGAAATCAACGAGGCGTATCAGGTTCTTTCAGATCCGGATAAAAAGGCAAAGTATGACCGCTTTGGTCATGCGGGCGTTGATCCGAGTTACGGCGGAGGAGCCGGCGGCTTTAACGGAGCAGGCTTTGACTTCGGTGATCTCGGTGATATTTTCGGTGATATATTCGGCGGCGGCTTCGGCGGCGGAAGGAGAAGAAACGGCCCGAAGCGCGGTAGAGATGTTCAGCAGATTGTGGACGTTACTTTTGAAGAAGCCGCGTTCGGCTGCAAGAAAAAGCTTAATGTAACTATGTCGGAGAAATGTACGTCGTGTAACGGAACGGGCGCAAAACCGGGAACGAGTCCCGAAAAGTGCACATTCTGTAATGGAACGGGTCAGACTGTTCAGCAGCAGAGAACTATGTTCGGCTATTCGAATGTGGTCAGCACCTGTCAGCATTGCCGCGGAACGGGTCAGATTATAAAGAATCCGTGCAGCAGCTGCCGCGGAACAGGCAAGGTAAGAAGAAGTAAGACTATTGAGGTAAATATTCCGAAGGGTATTGACCATGGTCAGACAATCCAGATTACAGGCGGCGGAGAGCCGGGAGATAAGGGAGGTCCGAACGGAGATTTACTGATTACCGTACGCGTTCAGCGTCATCCGGTGCTTACCAGGGACGGCAGCGATGTATTTATTGATGTGCCGATTACTTTTGTTCAGGCGGCGCTGGGAGCGACCTTGAAGGTTCCGACAATTGACGGAATAGTTAATCTTGACATTCCGGAGGGCACACAGACAGGCTCGCAGTTCCGTATGCGCGGCAAGGGTATTCCGTTTATGCAGGGCAGCGGACGCGGAAATCAATATGTAACAGTTAATGTTGAGGTTCCGAAGAACCTGTCGCAGAGACAGAAGGAGATCCTTAAAGAATTTGAAGATGAAAAAAACTATAAGCAGAAGAAAACCTTCAAGGAGAAGATGAAAAATCTGTTTAACTAAACATAAAGGAGCAATGGAAAGATGAATCCGAACATATACGAGTATTCAAAAATGACAAAAGAGCAGCTTGACTTAATCATGAAGAGAGCCGAGCTTGATATTACGGAACAGATGAAGATTGCCAAGGAGGTATCGGATGATATCAAGGCAAGAGGCGATAAGGCTGTTCTCGAATATACGGCAAAGTTTGACCATGTAGAGCTTACGCCGGAAACCATGAAGGTAACTCCGGAGGAGATTGAAGCGGGATATAGCCGTCTTGACAAGGAAACGAGAGAGGCTATTGAATACGCTTACAAAAATATTTACGACTTCCATGAGAAGCAGCTTCCGGAAGAAATGTGGTTCACAATGGTAGATGACGGCTTGATGGTAGGCGAAAAGACAACTCCTATTGTTGATGTGTGTCTTTACGTACCGCATGGCAAGGGTTCGTTCCCGTCAGTTCTCTGTATGCTCGGTATTCCGGCAGTGGTTGCCAAGGTTCCGAAGATTGTTGTCGTAACGCCTCCGAATGAAAAGGGGGAAGTTGACGACGCAATTCTCTGCGCGGCAAAGATAATCGGTATAACGGAGATTTATAAGGTCGGCGGTATCCAGGCTGTTGCCGCGGTTGCATACGGAACAGAAACTATTCCTAAATGCCATAAGATTTTGGGACCCGGAAACAGCTATGCAACAGCTGCAAAGAGAGTTCTTGCAAACAGCATTGACGCAGGACTTCCGGCAGGCCCGTCAGAGATTATAGTGCTTGCGGACGAAAAGGCAGACCCGGAAAAGGTTGCTCTTGACTGGATGATTGAAGCTGAGCATGGTCCGGACAGCGCGGCTCTCCTTGTTACACATTCAAGAGAGCTTGTTGAAAAGGCTATCCCGATTGTGAATCGTCAGCTTGAGAAAATTTCACCGAAACGCAGAGAATGGATTGAAACAAACCTTACAACCTACGGCGGAGTTATCTTAACCGAGTCGCTTGACGAAAGTATTGACTTTGTAAATGAGTACGCTCCGGAGCATATGGAGGTTATGACAGAGAAGCCGTTTGATACGCTTCCGAAGATTAAGAATGCGGGAGAGATTCTCCTTGGAGATTATACGCCGGTTACGCTTTGTAACTTTGTGTTGGGACCGAATGCAATTCTTCCGACAGGCGGCTTTGCAAAGACTTACTCGTCTGTATCGGTTATGGATTTCTTAAAGCGTTCGTCGGTGGGCTATGCCTCAAAGGACGGCTTTGAGAAGGTGCGTGAATACGCGTACCGTTTTGCAAAGGTAGAAGGCTTTGACACACATGGTCTTGCCGTAAAGGAAAGAAAGTAATTACACTCTGACTATCAATAGGGATACTGCTTGCAGTATCCCTATTGCAGATTAAAAGATAGACAGTTAAAAGGAGTACGCAATGGATAAAATTCATGTATGCAGAAAAACAACGGAATCGGAAATGAATGTGAGACTGGATTTTTCACCGCTTCGCCCTGATTACCGCAAATATATAAACACTACAATACCGTTTTTTAATCATATGCTGGAGCATATAGCTTGGAGGGGCGGATTTAATTTAGAGGTTGACGTTAAGCTTGACGAATTTACTCTCACTCATGTAATAACCGAGGATTTGGGAATTGCGCTCGGAAAGGCCTGCAAGGAGTACGTTGACCGAACAGACGGCTGCTATGGCTACGGTGACGCTTTCGGCATAATTGACGAGGCAAAGGCGCAGAGCTGTCTAAGCTTTGAATCGCGTGCGCTGTTCCTGATTGATTATCACGGAGCGGAGCTGACTGAAAAGGTAGAAGGCATGGATACGCAGGATTTGGAAACATTTTTGGAAGGCTTTGCGCAGGGAGCTATGTGTACCTTACAGATAGACCTGGAAAGGGGACGCAACGGCCACCATATCTGGGAAGCAATTTTCAGAAGTCTCGGCTCTGCTTTAAACAAGGTGTTCGAGGTTAACGAGGCTCGCAAAGGAAAAACTGCCGGGGTAGCCGGAAAAATAAACTGGATATTGGAGTAAAATATGCTTCGTGAATTTTTGAATAAGTATGATACCGTTATTTTTGACATGGACGGTGTTATGACAAGTGAGCAGAATTATTGGAACAGTGCGGCGCTGACAGTCTGGGAGTATCTGCACTTGAATACAGAGGAGCATATTCATATTAACCCGAAGGAATGCATGAAAAATCTAAAGAAAATCCGTGCGAAAGTGTTCTGTAATGATGAGCTTATAAGCGTACTTAAGAATAAGGGTGTGAACTCAAACTGGGATTTGGGTTATGTCACGGTACTTTTGACATGGATTGTACACGGAAGATGTGTCCCGGAGGATTTCGGCAGTGTGCTTGAATATGCAGGTACACTCGGTGATAATATTTTAGATGAATATGACAGGCTTGCGGATAAAGCACATAAAAAATCCGGCTTTGACAGCGATTGGATGAAACGCGGCGATTTGATGTGGAACACCATGCACCTGATGTTCCAGGAATGGTTTTTGGGTGATGAGCTTTTTAAGGAGCAGTATGGACATACGCCTGCATTTAATGAAGGAAAGCCCGGACTTCTTTTCAGCGAGGAGCCTATAGTGGATAAGGAAAAGCTGACGGAGCTTTTAAGAGAGCTGAGTGAAAGCAAGCGTGTGTGCACCGGAACGGGGCGGCCTTATATAGAAATCCTGCAGCCGGTTACGGATTGGGGAATAAGGCAATATTTTGCGGAGGATGGTCTTTGCAATTATAACCATGTTGCGGAGGCGGAGAGGAAGCTCGGAAATAATGCTTTGACAAAGCCGCATCCGTATATGTTTTTAAAGGCGCTCTACGGTACGGATTATGATGATGAAAAAATTATAAACGGAGATTATGACAGCGAAAGGATAAAGCGGACGATTATTGTCGGCGATGCAGGTTCGGATATTCTTGCGGCGAAGGCAATGGGCGCTGATTTCTGCGCGGTGCTTACCGGAGTTAACGGAAAAGCGGCAAGACGATATTTTGAAAATCTTAATTCCGAGTATATTCTGGACAGTGTAACAGATATGCTTATGCAATAGCTTAAGGGTTGGTGGAAAATATGGAAAAGAGAATAACTGCTCCGATAACAAAGGAGCAGATAAGAGAGCTTCATGCAGGTGACAGCGTGCTTATTTCGGGTGTAATTTACACTGCGCGTGACGCCGCGCATGAGCGTATGACGCGGCAGTATAAGGAGGGAATACCGTTCCCGATTGAGCTTAACGGTCAAATGATTTATTATGCGGGACCATGTCCGGCTAAGCCGGGCGAGGTTATCGGCTCCTGCGGTCCGACTACCGCGGGGCGAATGGACGCCTATGCGCCTATGCTGCTTGACTGCGGCTTGTCGGTTATGATTGGCAAGGGTGCAAGAAACGCGGCAGTGGTCAATGCAATGAAGCGGAACTGCGCACTGTATCTGGGTGCAATCGGAGGCGCGGGGGCGCTGATTGCAGAATCAATTAAGGCTGCTGAGGTAATAGCCTATGATGACTTGGGAACAGAGGCGATAAGAAAGCTGACCGTGGAGGATTTTCCGGCAACGGTTCTTATTGATTGCAGGGGAAATGACCTTTACAAGATAGGTCAGGAAAAGTATAGGGAAATAACGTAAAAAAATAAGGTTACTTCTTTAATTTGCGTTATAATTTGGAGATTATAATGGATTATAGATTAATAAAAAAAGTATCGGACATAATAACAGAGAACATACTCACGCCGATTATTTATATGCTTGAAGATGAGTATACTGTGGAGTTTGTGTGCTTCTGTGACCTTAATATTGAGGCGGAAAAATTTATCGAAACGAAAATGAAGCTTACAGAGCTGCTTGGAAAGGAAATTGTGCTTCTGGATATCCGCGAGTACGACGAGGTTGACAGAATGAAAGTCATTCAGGAGGGTGAAATAATTTATACCGCTCATCCGGCTTTTGAAAAGCTGTTTGCAATGTCAACAGCGGAGGATATCCGGCGCAGCTCGATTGAAAAAGCAGAGCTTTTAAAGAGGTACAATTCGTCCGGCAGTGTATATCTGCAATAACGTGAAAAGCATTTATTTTCGGCGTTGTGAATTTAACCGCCCGAAGGCGGTATAAACTGATAAGGTGAATTATGGAAAAAAATATAATTATTCAAGGCGCAAGGGTTCATAATCTGAAAAACATTTCACTGGAAATTCCTCGTGAAAAGCTTGTGGTCATGACCGGACTTTCCGGCTCCGGAAAATCATCCCTTGCGTTTGATACAATTTATGCTGAGGGTCAGCGCCGCTATGTAGAATCCCTTTCGTCATATGCGCGTATGTTCCTCGGTCAGATGGATAAGCCGGAGGTTGATAATATCGAGGGTCTTTCTCCGGCGATAAGCATTGACCAGAAAACGACTTCGAAAAATCCGCGTTCAACGGTCGGAACTGTTACGGAAATTTACGATTACCTACGTCTGCTGTATGCGAGAATAGGTGTGCCGCATTGTCCGAAATGCGGTAAGGAGGTCAAGAAGCAGAGTATTGACCAGGTAGTCGATAAGGTTTTAGAGCTGCCGGAACGCAGCCGTATTCAGGTTCTTGCGCCGGTTGTAAGAGGGAAAAAGGGCGAGCATAAGAAGGTAATCGAATCAGCAAAGAAGAGCGGCTTTGTCCGCGCAAGGATTGACGGTGAGCTTTATGATTTGTCTGAGGCTCCGGAAATGAAAAAGACTTTCAAGCATACGATAGAAATCGTTGTTGACCGTCTTATAATACGTGAGGGAGTGGAAAAGCGCCTTGCGGATTCACTGGAAACGGCATTCAATCTTACCGGAGATGTGGCGCAGATTGAGGTCATAGACGGCGAAACTATTTCTTTTAACAGGAATTTTGCCTGTGATGACTGCGGAATAAGCCTGCATGAGCCGTCTCCGAGAATGTTTTCTTTTAATAATCCTTACGGCGCATGTCCGGAATGTGACGGTATCGGAGAGCTTTCAAAGATTGACCCTCAGCTCCTGATTGCTGACGAAAATCTGAGTCTGATTGAAGGCGGTATCCATTGCAGCGGCTGGGCAGGCCCTGAGTATGAGGACAGTATGGCTCATATGTACTATACAGCTCTGTCAAAGCATTACGGCTTTGATATTAACACTCCGTGGAAGGATTTGACGCCTGAGGTTCAGAGGGCTGTTCTGTACGGAACAGGAACGGAAAAGATTGAGGTGGAATTTAAGCGCCCGTTCGGTAAGGTTAAGCAGAATGTAAGCTTTGAGGGCGTTGCAAATAATCTGGAGCGCCGCTACCACGAAACCTCATCAATGTTTACAAAGCATGACCTGGAGCGATATATCAATTATGTTCCTTGCCGCAGGTGCAGGGGCAGACGCTTGAATGACGAAGTGCTTGCGGTAACGGTCGGCGGTATCAACATATATGAATTTACGTGTATGTCGGTAAGGCAGGAGCTTGAATTTATAAGCAGCCTGGAGCTGAATGAAACACAGCAGATTATTGCCGAGCAGGTTATAAAGGAAATCAAGGCAAGACTTAAGTTCCTTCTGGATGTAGGGCTTGACTATCTCACGCTTGCTCGTTCGTCGGGAACGCTTTCCGGAGGTGAAGCGCAGAGAATAAGGCTTGCAACTCAGATTGGTTCGGGACTTATGGGAGTAATGTATATTCTCGATGAACCGTCAATCGGACTTCATCAAAGGGATAACGAAAGGCTTATAGGAACGCTGAAGCATTTGCGTGATCTCGGCAATACCGTTATCGTGGTGGAGCATGACACGGATACAATGTATGCGGCTGACCATATAATAGATATAGGTCCGGGCGCAGGTGTAAACGGCGGTGAGCTTGTGGGACAGGGTACTATTGAGGATATAATGAATTCACCGCGCTCGGTTACAGGAAAGTATCTGAGCGGCAAATTGAAAATTCCGCTTCCCAAAGAACGCAGGACGCCGACAGACTGGATAGAGGTCAAGGGCGCGAAGGAAAACAATCTTAAAAATATAAATGTAAAATTTCCTCTCGGAGTTATTACGAGCGTAACGGGAGTTTCCGGCTCCGGAAAGTCCTCGCTTGTGAATGAGATACTGTACAAATCGCTTGCAAAAACGCTTAACCGCGCGCATACGGCTGCGGGAAAGCACAGAAAAATTGAAGGAACTGAAAAGCTTGACAAGGTAATTAATATAGATCAAAGTCCGATAGGACGTACTCCGCGTTCAAATCCGGCAACATATACCGGGCTTTTCGGGGATATACGCGAGGTGTTCGCGTCAACGAATGAGTCTAAGCTGCGCGGCTACAATGCCGGACGATTCAGCTTTAATGTCAAGGGCGGACGCTGCGAGGCTTGCACGGGTGACGGCATAAGAAAGATAGAGATGCATTTTCTTTCGGATATATATGTACCGTGTGAGGTTTGCAAGGGCAGGAGATATAATCGTGAAACGCTTGACGTAAAATATAAGGGCAAGAATATTTATGAGGTTCTTGAGATGACGGTTGACGAAGCTCTTGTATTCTTTGAAAATCTTCCGAAGCTTAAGAGGAAGCTGCAAACTCTCCGGGAGGTTGGTCTTGGATACATCAAGCTCGGACAATCATCAACGACGCTTTCGGGAGGCGAAGCGCAGAGAGTAAAGCTTGCGACGGAGCTGTCAAAGCGTTCCACCGGCAGAACAATTTATATCCTTGACGAGCCGACAACGGGACTGCATACAGCTGACGTTCACAAGCTGATTGAGGTTCTTAACCGGCTGGCTGAGGGCGGAAACACCGTTGTGGTAATCGAGCATAATCTTGACGTTATAAAGACGGCGGATTATATCATTGATTTGGGACCTGAAGGCGGTGACAACGGCGGAACCGTAATTGCGCAGGGCACGCCTGAAGAGGTTGCTGAAGCGGAAAACTCATATACCGGACAATTTTTAAAGAGAGAACTGGAAAAGTAATGGCTAAGAAAAAAGCAGTTGTAACAAATGTGATGCGTATATTAAATGCGGCAAAGGTTAAATACGACACGGTTGAATATGAACATGAGGGTGAAATAGGACATGATTTCGGAATAGAAATCTCGGAACAGACGGGGATACCGGCGGAGCAGTCCTTTAAAACCCTTGTAGTCCGCGGTGAAAGACAGGGAATAATGGTAGTGTGTATTCCCGTAAATGCCGAGGCGGATTTAAAGAAAATTGCAAAGGAATCCGGCGATAAAAAGGTGGAAATGATACATGTTAAGGAGCTTCAGGGACTTACAGGCTATATCCGAGGCGGTGTGTCGCCGATTGGCATGAAGAAAAAATATCCTACCTACGTTGATGAGTCGGCACTGAAATTTGAAAAAATTGCCGTAAGCGCGGGGATATGCGGAGCAACGGTGCTGCTTTCGCCGGATGATTTGCAGAAGGTAACGGAATGTAAATACAGAAACATTAAAAAGTTGAGTTAAAAATCCGCTTAAAAGCGGCAAAATGGAGGATAACATGGCAATATTTAATTCGGCAAATATTATGCTTCCGAAAAATGTAGATTTTTCAAAATGGAGCGTGGTTGCGTGTGATCAGTTTACGTCACAGCGCGATTACTGGGAAAAAGCAGAAAATATAGTAGGTGACGCACCGTCAACTCTGAATATGATTTTTCCGGAGGTGTATCTTAATGATGCAGAGCCGGAAAAGCGTATTGAGAAAATCAACGCAGAAATGGAAAAGTACTCAAGGGACGGTATATTTGAGGAATATAAGGATGCACTGTTCTATGTAGAAAGAACACAGTCAGACGGCAAAGTCCGTCACGGCATTGTCGGAGCGGTAGATTTGGAGCAATATGACTTCAACAAGGGTTCGCAGTCAGCAATCCGGGCAACAGAGGGTACAATTATTGAAAGAATACCGCCCAGACGCAGAATAAGAATAAATGCTCCTCTGGAGCTGCCGCACATTCTCATGCTGATTGATGACAGAAGCAGAAGTATAGTTGAAAATGTAACGGCAAATGCAGAGAGCTATAAGAAGCTTTATGATTTTGAGCTTATGGAGCATTCCGGACATTTAAAGGGCTGGCTTATTCCGGAAGCGGACAAGGCGAGAGTATTAGAAGGCTTGAAGGCTCTTGAGGATAAGGCGGCTTTTGAAGAAAAGTACGGCGTAAGCGATAAAGAAGTGCTTGTAATTGCGGTGGGGGACGGTAACCATTCACTTGCAACGGCAAAGACCTGCTGGGACGAAATAAAGGAAGGTATTTCCGAGGAGGAGAGGGCAAACCATCCGGCGCGGTTTGCACTGGTTGAGCTTATGAATATTCATGATGAGGCTATTGAATTTGAGCCTATTCAGAGAGTTATTTTCAATGTAAGCCCCAAGAAACTCATGGACGCTTTTATGGAATATTATCCGACAGCTTCGTTTGATAATAACGGAGGTCAGCAGATAAGATATACATATCAGGGTACTGAGGGTGCGGTTTATGTTAAGGATGCTCCGTCAAATCTGCCTGTGGGAACCCTGCAAAGATTTCTTGATGAATATCTTAAAAAGAACGGCGGTGAGATTGACTATATCCACGGTGACGATGTTGTAAGGGATTTGACAAAGGCTGAGAACACAATCGGATTCATGGTGGATCGAATGGAAAAGAACGATTTGTTCACTACCGTTATCAAGGACGGTGCACTTCCAAGGAAAACCTTCTCTATGGGTGAAGCTCAGGATAAACGTTTTTATCTTGAATGCAAGAAAATACGGTAAAAAGTCACAGCCGCCGCGGCAGTCAGTAATGCGGCGGCTATTCCTATGCTCATGGGGGATTTTCCGCTTACGTACGTTTGAGAGTATGCTTCATATACATTGCCGCCGCGGTAAACGCTTACCATGGCGGCGCTTGTGTTATTGTCTGTAAATCCGGCAGAGGCTGCGTCAAAGCTTACCGAAAATTCTGTTTGGGAGCCGGTGCTCGGCAGGGTAATTGTAAAGATTCCATTCTCTCCCATTTCGGCGTTTGCCTGTAAGCCGCCGCTTGCTGTCGGGGTAGCAGAGTCCGGAATGATAACCATTTCCGGATATTTTTCTACAGAAGGAATAATTTCAATAACGGCAGATTCTGCCGGCTTGTCCGTGGCTATTGTTACTGTGCAGACTGTGGTTTCATTTTTGCTCAGTTTTGCTTTGTTATAAGACAGCTGTACGGTCATAATGTCCTCCGTTTCATTGTTTTCTTTGTACATGATATGAAGGTGTGTATTATTCAATCACTGTTTTTTTGACCCTAATTTAATGAATTTTTTGCTTATGAGCGATGAATTATTGTAAAAATCAACTAAAAGTGTTATAATAAAAATAAAAATTTTGTATGGAGGTAGTATTATGAAATTAAATAAAATGGTTTCATTGACAGCGGCGTTGGCTTTGGCGGCATCCGCTTTTGCCGGAATGGCTGTAGTCGGTTCGGCAGAGGATACTGAAATAATCTATAATTTTTCAGATTTGACAGAGGCTGAATATGCCACGAAGAATGCGACAGTGTCGGTTTTTGACGGCGCAGTTTCACTGACGGCTGCCGAAAAAGCGGTTTCGGTTTCCGTAAATCAGACAGCAGCGTCGCCGCTTATGAATACGCTTACGTTTTCAAGCGCGCTGAAGGCAAAGGGACTTACAGCGTCGGTGGAGCTTGGCGAAGGAGAAACAATTGTAGTGTACTACGGCGGCACGGATTCAGCCGGCACAGGAGTAAAAAGTCTTTCGATGGCAGTTAAGGATTCCTCCGGTACAGTAGTTAAGGATGAGGCATACGACGAGCGTAAGGAGCAGAAGCCGTATGCGATTGCGTACACGGCAGCAACGGCGGGTACATATACGGTAGGAGATACGGCGGCTTCAAACAGAACGTTTATATATGCGGTTGTAAAGACGAACACCGCGTTTGACCCGAACGTAACGCCAATTCCGCCGGAAGCGACGGATACGCCGACGGATGCTCCGGATTCAACATCCGCGCCCGCAAATACGCCGAAGCCGACGATTGATCCGAATGCAAAGCCGGAGATAAACATTGTAAAGGCGGCAGGCTGGCTTGAAACGGCATACGTAACATGGACAAATCCGATTGAGGTTGAAAAGTACAATGTTTATATAAAGAAGGACGGCGGCGAATATACAAAGATAGATGATGAGCTTATCCGTTATTACGGCAGTTATTACAGAGCGGACGCAGTAGGCCTTGCGGAAGGAGCATATAAAATGAAAATCGTTCCGGTGCTGGGCAATGCTGAAGGTGAAGGGATTGAGTCGGATGATATTATCGTAAAGAGTTATCCGAGAGAAGGCTTTGCATTTGACCCGAAATCACCGAATTATAATTCAGCAGGTGTAGGTGCGTATAAGAACGATGGTACATTAAAGGATAATGCGCAGGTAGTTTATGTTACAAATGCGAACAAGAATACTGTAAAACACAGCGTTATTACAGGCAACAAGGGTGAGACAACAGAGTGTGTGGGGCTGGGAGAAATTCTCAAGGCACGTGAGAAGGGGAAGGATACTAATCCGCTTGCGATTCGCCTTATCGGCAAGGTTGATGCACCAAATGGACTTGACAGCAAACAATATATGCAGATTAAGGGTACCTCAAATGTAACGATGGAGGGTATCGGCGATGATTCGGGTACATATAACTGGTCATTGCTTATCAGAGATACGAACAATATCGAGGTAAGAAACATTGCAGTTATGGAATTTTATGATGACGGTATTTCACTGGATACGGACAATTTCAATGACTGGGTTCATAACTGTGACATTTTCTATGGTCAGAACCGCGGCGGCGACCAGAAGAAGGGAGACGGTTCGCTTGATGTAAAGAGCGGCTCGGACTACTGCTCGTTCTCATATAACCATTTCTGGGACAGCGGAAAGACGTCACTCTGCGGAATGAAGGTAGACAGCTACAAGGGGTATCATATGACCTATTACGGAAACTGGTTTGACCATTCGGATTCGCGTCATCCGCGTGTAAGAGGCGACCAGGTTCATGTATACAATAACTATTATGACGGTATTTCAAAGTACGGAGTCGGCGCTTGTACCGGAGGCTCGGTATTTGTAGAGAACAACGTATTCAGAAATACGCTTCATCCGGTACTCACGTCAAGACAGGGAACGGATGCTTTGGGTGACGGCACGTTCTCAGGCGAGGACGGCGGCTCTATCAAGATGTACAACAATGCCGTCTACGGCGGAATCGGTATAATTGACGGTAAGGCAAATAACACCAATAATGCGGACGCCTATGTGGTTGATGAAAGAAATGAGCAGGTTCCTGAAACCTATACGGCAGTTCAGGGCGGCGGAAAGTATTCAAACTTTGATACAGCGGCTGATATGTACGCATATAATGCAGTGCCGACAGAACAGGTTGTTGACACTGTAAGAAAGTATGCCGGAAGAGTTGAGGGCGGAGCTTTCCGTCATGAATTTAACGATGAGGTTGACGATGCGTTATATGACCGTGACGAGGTTCTCGGAAGTGAGCTTGAGAAATATAAGTCATCAATAATTTCCGAATATGCAACAGCAGATGAATATCCCGCAACAGAGGGAGCACTGCCTTCCGCAGCTCCTACAGCAAAGCCGTTTGATCCGAGCGTTCAGCCAACGGCGAGACCGTCAGGCTCGGGCGGAAGTACAACCGTATCCGGTAAGTCGGTTATGTGGAGAGCATCGGACAACGGCAGGTCCATGACAGCCGGAGAGATTCTTTATGTTGCTCCGGAGGAAGCTGATGATGTTTTGGATGAGGGTAACTGGCTAACTCTTATTGGAAACGGTGTTGATTACAAGGCGTCAAACAAGTCAATCGGAGGAGTTTCGTTTACAGGAAGACTTAACGCACCGAGCGGACAGACAGCACCGACATTGAAGGAAAACGGACAGAATGGAGCTTCGTTAAAGGTTATCACAAAGGACAGCGGAACATTAACTGTTTATTTTAAGTTAAACAACGGCAAGACAATTTATGTTACAGACGCAGCAGGTGAAGTAGCTGCAAAGCATGACAATGCAACGGGTTCAAGCGAATATACATCTTTTTCGGCAGAAATAGAGGGCGGCAAGGAGTATTATGTGTTTGGTGACGGCACAAATATTGAATATTGGGGTGCATCATTTGCACTGAAAGCAGATGTACCTGACGCGACAGATAAGCCCGGTGAAACAGCAAAGCCGGTTGAATGCGTAAAGCTTACGGCAGAGTATGACACGAACGGCAGACTTGTAAGCTTATCAGCTGAAAATGTAACTGTTGAAAATCCGGCGCCGTCACAGGACGGAGCAACAAAGATTATGTACTGGGAATCACTTGATGCAATGAAGCCTGCGCAGTAATGGCTAAAAGCAAGTTTTTTATAAAAGCCCCTATAATTGTGGGCGTGCTGATTATAATATTTATACTGACCTTAAATATACCTGTATTTAAGGTCAGTAAACAACCTATTGATAAGCCTTTTTGGTTGTATGTGGAGCCGCGATTGCGGAATAATCATTTTCCTGAAGTCAGGAAAAGATCGAAAATGCCTAATGGAAGGATTAAAAATATTATTGATTACGAACTGAATTTGCTGAATGGTAATATTTGCTTTTATATTTTATTCCACCACTATATCATCAAAAAGTAATTACTTGTGATTTATGTCTCGTTTCTACTGTTCCTTGATGTTCTGTATAGTGGTCAACATATACTTCAATATAGTCTCCGGTTTGTGCTGAAACGCTTATCGTTGTAAGTAATTCCTGCGTGTTATATTTGTGGTATCGTTCTGACGAAACCCAGTTATGGTTTTTGTAGATAGTAATGTCTTGATAAATGTGGTCAATTTTTCTTGAAGCCTCAGTATTCACATATATTTCTGCCGTTTTTAATGCTCTGTATATTGTAATGTTTGATGAGACGAAATACATTGTATATGGAGTTATTCCTTCATTATCCGTCACATTTATAACAGGGTAACTATACACATCTCTTGCGGTTTGGTCTGTTGCAAAAGCCATATTAGACAACAAATTACAGCAAATTAAAGCTCCTATTAATAGTTTTTTTGTTACTTTTTTGTTCAAAGTTATCAATCCCTTCTATTGTTTATGCTACAATAAACAGATATAAGGCTTTCATTTCTTCAAAAAGTAAAAAATTATTTATATAAATATCCTAAATTTAACAATATTTCTTCTAACTCTAATTCAGAACAGTTAGTTGATAATTCATACATTATCTTGTCCGAACACCAAGAAACTAGCAAAATGTCATCTGTATTTTCTGTATTCATTTTTACTATTTGAGCATACATTCCCAATATATTATAGTCCTTAACAAAATAAGTGTTATTCTCTGTTTCAATATCTTTTCCATTTTTGCTTCCGGATATAATACTTTCAGATAATACAATCCAATTATCACCATTATCATATCGAAGTTTTAGCCAAAACTCAGTATCAAGTATATCAGATAATTTCATATCCTGTGGCAACAATTTCGGAATGATTATATCTTTATTATTTTTAAATAATAATATTTGTTCATAATCGTACTTACTATTTTGATATATGCCAATATTAAGTGTAGCACCGCTAATTTGTGTGTATACCTTGAAAAGAAATGTCTTAATAGCAGCTACATTTGTTGCCATAGCTATTAAAATTACCATTACAGCCGCAATTAAAATTATTCTTTTCATACCAAAACGATATTTGGGTTTAGGTGAAACATTAACATTGTGAATAACTTTTTTATATACGAGGTCTTTTTGCGCTAGCATTGTTCGAATTTCATCATCGGTCATATCAGGGTTATGTTCTTCATTTGCTAAATCTATGGTATATAAATCTAAGGCTTCATCTAAAATTACATCAAATAATTTATCATTCAAATCTTTTTTATTATTCATTAATTTCATCCCCTTTTTCCTCTAAACTTTTTCTTAGCAGATTCATTCCTCTGTTAAGTCGTGTATAAACTGTTTTAATGTTTATATTTAGAGCGTCAGCAATACTTTCGGGTGTAAAGTGAAACTTTAAATGTAACAATAGAACTTCTGAGTATATCTTTTTCAATGATTTTATTTGTGAATATATGTATTGGATATTCTCTTGACTAACAACTATATCCACAGGATTTTTACTATCTTCGTCAATATTCGGTGTAAAATCATACATAATATCATCATCGATGGAAATAAATCTCTTATTGATTGTTTTATATTTTTTATCCTCGTTTATTGCTGTATTTCTTGCAATAACCGCAATTAGAGCTTTTGTGCTTCGCTTATCTGTCATTTTATCAAGAGAACGCCATACATTTGTAAATATAACTTGCATTACATCTTCCATTTTCTGCACGTCTTGGATAATCTCAAAAGCAATTTTATAAGCGTACAAATAAAATTGCTCGTAAATTCTGTCAAATTTTTTGTGATTTTCTCTTGTACTTTCGATTATGCTTGTAAAAAGTATCATGCTATAAACCTTTCCAAAGATAACCTAAATACAAGTTTTATTACCATAAACAGATTATCTTTTGAATTTTATTCAAAATAAAAGATATATTTATTTATCATCAGCATAAACACGATGTAATGCTGTAATAGTGCTTTCTACTATGTCGGATACAATTAAAAGTTCTTTTGCTGAACAATTATCAAGTAATTTTGCTATGTTATTATTTAATATTGCTCTTTGACAAGGCGTCCCTACCTCGTTACACAATAATACATCCAACGATACACTCAAAGCTTTGGAAATTCCTACTATAACCGACAACCCCACTTTTGTTGTTCCTCGCTCAATGTTACTCATATGGACAGAGGATATTCCAAGTTTTTCAGCGAGATATTCTTGTGTTACGCCCACTGTTATTCTTGCAATTTTAATCTGTTTGCCAATTTGTTTATAATTTAAAACAGTTTTGTTTTCCATATTCATACCTCAATAACTCATTAATATTGTGATCATATGTATTATATAATAATACGCCACAGCTTAACAGAAACAAGAAAATAGATATTAGCATTATGTTTATATTATAAATGAAAAAAATTAAATTATATATTTATATTTTTATTATTTAGCGTTGACAATGTATAATAAATTATGATATAATAATTACAGTTGATATAATAAATAAAAATTAAAGTTTTTGAAGAATTTTGTAGATGACATCTGTTTATTGTATATGTAATGAAAAGTCGGCTTCATTAAATACAATTTAGGGGTGATTCCATTGGGCTATATGATTTAACCATAGTTGATTATGAAACTATGATTGCTGTTTAAGTGTAAAATAAACATATAAGTTGAATGATTTATGTTGTGAAAGGAGTAA
>JAUNPN010000192.1 GCA_030536655.1 bacterium
GTTCAATGCGTGCTAAGCCGTTAGGCGTTAATTAATCAGTGGTTCCTTAAATACCGATGTAATATAATCGCAACAAGCTGTGAAATTTCCGCGGTTTATAAGATTTATGACTTGCATTTTCCCAAAAGGTATAGTATAATATCCATATATCAGATGAATGGAGAATAAAAATGATTACAGTAACAAATGTAAGTCTTAATTTCGGCGGACAAAATCTTTTTACAGATGTAAACCTGAAATTTACCCCCGGCAACTGCTATGGCGTAATCGGCGCAAACGGAGCGGGAAAATCAACCTTTCTGAAAATCCTTTCCGGTGAACTGGAATCCACAACCGGTGATGTAAGTATCGACCCGAACTGCCGTATGTCGGTGCTTAAGCAGGATCACTTTGCGTATGATGAGTATTCGGTGCTTGATACCGTAATTATGGGAAATAAAAAGCTTTATGATATAATGAAGGAAAAGGACGCGCTTTATTCAAAGCCGGACTTTTCAGATGAGGACGGACTGAGAGCTGCGGATTTGGAGGCGGAATTTGCCGAAATGAACGGCTGGGAGGCAGAGAGCGATGTTTCGAAGCTTGTTCAGGGGCTTGGTCTTGATGAGAGCGTGATATATCAGAAGATGTCGGAGCTTGACGGCAACGGCAAGGTTAAGGTATTGCTTGCACAGGCTTTGTTCGGCAGCCCGGATATTATCCTGCTTGACGAGCCGACAAACCACCTTGATTTGCAGGCGATTGAATGGCTTGAGGATTTCCTGCTTGATTATGAGGGGACGGTTATTGTTGTATCGCATGACCGTTATTTCCTCAATGTGGTATGCACGCATATTGTTGATATTGATTATACGAAGGTTAAGCTGTATATGGGCAACTATGAATTCTGGTACGAGTCGAGTCAGCTTATTCAGAGAATGCTGAAGCAGCAGAATAAAAAGGCTGAGGAAAAGATTAAGGAGCTTCAAACCTTTATTGCAAGATTCTCGGCTAATAAGTCGAAGTCGAAGCAGGCTACAAGCCGTAAAAAAATGCTTGACAAGATTACGGTTGAAACAATGCCGGCGTCGTCAAGGAGATACCCGTTTGTAGGCTTTGAGATGGACAGAGAGGCAGGCAAGGATTTGCTGACGGTAAGCGGGCTGTCAAAGACTGTAAACGGTGAAAAGCTTCTGAACAACATCAGCTTTACAATGAACCACGATGACAAAATAGCGGTTATCGGTGAAAATGAGCTTGCGGTTACCGCGCTTATGCAGATTCTCGCCGAGGAGGATACTCCCGACGAGGGCAGTGCGAGATGGGGCGTAAGCACATCAAGGAGCTACTTTCCGAAGGATAATTCAAGCTTTTTTGACGGCTGCCGGCTGAATCTGATGGATTGGCTGAGGCAGTTTTCGCCGGAGGGCTTTGAAACACAGAATGAGACCTATATAAGGGGCTTCCTCGGCAGAATGCTGTTTTCCGGTGATGATGTATATAAGGAGGTTCAGGTTCTGTCCGGGGGTGAAAAGGTGAGATGTATGCTGTCAAGAATGATGCTTTACGGCTCAAATGTGCTGCTGCTTGACCAGCCTACAAACCATCTTGATCTTGAATCAATTACCGCTGTTAATAACGGTCTTAAGGCCTTTAAGGGCAATGTGATATTTGCCTGCCATGACCATGAGTTTGTTAATACGGTTGCAAACAGAATAATTGATATTCAGGCTGACGGATCAATAATTGACAGAATGTGTACTTATGATGAGTATATTGAAATGAGAAGAAATAAATAGGAGATTGTTATGAGATTTGAAAATACAGAGGTATACGGCTTTGCGCGCGCTCTTCATGGTATGCGTAATCCTCTCGAATCGTGGGCAAAGAATGATACTGTTGAGGAAAACGGCAGAGTGATTGTCGGACCGAATGATCTTAAGCTGTGTCAGCGGCTCATTCTTTCCGGCTCGGAGCATCGTAAGTTTATGCGCCAGATTATGGTATCCGTTGATATTACTGGACCGCTGTATTGGTGGAAGGAATTTGACACCTACAAGGTAGGAACCGTTGCGAACAGCACATCAACAATGCATAAGCTTGCAAGCACTCCTATTACGCTTGAATGCTTTGAAACTGATGATTACGATGGTTCGCTTGTCTACGGAGAAAAAAAGCTTGATGATGTGCTTTCGGCACATATTGAATTCCTTGAAGAAATGCGTGTGAAATATCTTGAAACAAAGGATAAGCGTTACTGGAAGGAGCTTATCCGCTGGCTTCCGTCCTCATGGAATCAAACTCGAACCGTTACAATGACATATGAGAATTTGCTTGCAATGTGCTCAAAGGGACAGCGGCGTTTTCATAAGCTGACCGAGTGGTCAGAAGCGTTTATCGGTTGGGCGCGTACTCTGCCGTATGCGCGGGAACTGCTGTTTATTGATGAAACGGCGGATGAGGTAAAGGAATGAAGCTGATTGCGGCGGCGGACAAATTTAACGGCATAGGCAAAAAGGACGGCAGTCTGCTGTTCCGTATTCCGGAGGATATGCGCAGATTCAAGTCGCTTACGACAGGAAATACTGTTATAGTCGGAAGAAAAACGCTCGAAAGCTTTCCGGGAGGAGTACCATTGCCGGACAGACGCTGTATCGTTTTGTCAAGGAAGGAAAATCACCCGGATAACGGTGCGGAATACTGCGCAGGTATTGAAGAGCTGCGTGAGCTTTTGCCCGGAATTGACGGGGAAATATTTGTGATAGGCGGCGGCGAGATATACCGCTGCCTTATGCCGCTGTGTGATACGGCATATATCACAAGGATTGACGCGGACGGAGGCGGCGAGATATTTCTCCCGCCGATGGGAGAATTGTGGCGCCTTACCGAAAAGTCGGAGAAGCGTGAGTATGAAGGCATATCTTATTGGTTTGAAACATATGAAAGAAACGTTGTTTTTCCCTCATGTCTGATAAGATAGGACTAACAAAGTTTTCTATTGACTTTTTCACAAAATAGTTGTATATTTAATAATATAACTATATAAAGATAAATTAAAAAGATAGCCGGTTTTGACTCAAAGGAAGGAGAATCCTATTTGGAAATAAAATATTCTAAACAATCAATAAAGTTTTTGAAAAAATTACAAAAACCAGTCCGTGGAAATATCATATCGGCTATTAATAAACTTCCTTTTGGTGACGTAAAAAAACTTAAAGGAACCGGAGCAACATACAGACTTCGCGTTGACGACTACAGAATATTATTCAATCGTCATGGAGATATAATAAAAATAGAGAAAATTGGTCCCAGAGGGGATGTATACAAGTAGGAGGAGTTTCAATGTCAGATATTAAGGAAAGAATTTTAGGTGCTGTTACAGTAATGAGTGAACAAGATGCAGGGACTCTTTGGAAAATTATAATCAATAATTTTTCATCATGGGATGGCATTGATGAAATAGACCCGGACGAAATTGACAAAAAACTTCTTGCTGAAGCTACGTCGGATTCGGAATGTCACGAATTTATTTCTGAAGCAGAAGCTATGCGTGAATTGGGACTCGCATAAAATTGCTCTGATTATATAAAAGGAGGCGGTATGTAATGACCGTAACAGATAATCTTCATGTAAAAACCGCAAACCGTGTTTCGGTGGTCAGCATAATTGTAAATGTATTTTTGTCCGCTGTCAAGCTTGCGGCAGGAATACTGGCTCATTCTGCCGCGCTTGTTTCCGATGCGGTTCACAGCCTTTCCGATGTGCTTTCCACAGCTGCGGTTATTGCTGGAGTAAATCTTTCTGCTCGGAAAGCCGATGAGGGACATCAGTATGGACATGAAAGGATTGAGAGTATATTTTCCATTCTGCTTTCTGTGCTGCTGTTTGCTACCGGAGTAAGCATTGGTATTGCCGGGGTTCAGGCGGTTATAAGCGGCTCATACCGTGAAGCGGTTATGCCGGGAGTTGCCGCGCTTGCAGCCGCACTGCTGTCAATCGCAGTTAAGGAATGGATGTATCATTATACGATTCATGCGGCGAAAAGCATACGTTCAACCGCACTTAAAGCGGACGCATGGCATCATCGCTCAGACGCTCTTTCATCAGTCGGATCTTTTGCCGGCATATTGCTTGCAAGGCTGGGTTTCCCTATCTTTGACCCGATTGCAAGCGTTATTATATGCGTGTTTATAATTAAGGCGGCATATGATATATTTAAAGAGGCGACAGATGAGCTTGTGGATAAGTCGGCGGGCGAGGAAGTCGGCGAAAGGCTGAAAGCGGCGATTATGGCTCAGGACGGAGTTATGAGCATTGACAGCTTGAAAACAAGGATTTTCGGCGCAAAGCTCTATGTAGATGTGGAAATAGGCTGCAACGGTGAATGGACGCTTTACCGGGCACATTCGGTGGCGGAAAATGTAC
The DNA here is from genome assembly GCA_030536655.1 of bacterium. Lineage (GTDB taxonomy): Bacteria > Bacillota > Clostridia > UBA1381 > UBA1381 > UMGS1958. The sequence continues at coordinate 4,405 of JAUNPN010000192.1, forward strand.
ATGATAGTATAGAAAATAGTTTTCCGGAGGTAAAGCATTGTATGGTTCATGTGAATCCTAAGAGTGTATCCGTAAATTGAGTAAATCCTGTTTGCTGATTTTCCGTCATATTGTCCCAAAAAAATCGGTGAAAAATTTGACTTTGTAATATGCGTTTCTTGCGTATAGGCTCTAAAAATGCAGAATAAAAAATACTGCCGCATTTAAGGAACCACTGATTAATTAACGCCTAACGGCTTAGCACGCATTGAACTTG
>JAUNPN010000193.1 GCA_030536655.1 bacterium
ACATCATTTGCGCCGTATTTATCACGCTCCGCGATCAGGTCATACTGATTCCACAAAGCAGGACGGGGACCGATAACCGCCATTGACCCATTAATTATATTAAACATTTGAGGTAATTCATCCAAAGAATACTTTCTTAAAATTTTTCCTACCCTTGTTATATATGCGTCAGGATTGCTCAGCATGTGCGTCGGCATATTTTTCGGAGCATCTGTTCTCATTGTACGAAACTTTAAAATATTAAAATACTCTTTTCCTTTTTTTACCCTCTTTTGCTTAAAAAACACGGGGCCTCTTGAATCTATTTTTATCGCAGCCGCTATGATAAGAATCAACCACGACAGCAAAACCACGCCGCTAACCGCAAGCACAAAATCAATTAAACGCTTTATATATTTTTCATACATATCTACATCCTCATCTAAATAATGCAAAAAAGGGTCAACATACAGGCAGACGAATTGTGCGGATACAAAAGCTCACCCATATGTCAACCCTCCCCCTGTTTGACTATTCATTTTTAATCCCTATTGTAAATATCATATCACAACATATTAAAAAAATCAAGATATTTTTTGAATTTTTATCAAAAATACCTGTCATAATAAAATTTTTATTATATTATACAAGTAAATCGGAAAAAAATTAATAATTTTAAGCAAATTTTAAGCAATTTATGATAACATTTTCATAAGGGTTCGCAAAACGATTTTTGCTTGCGAACAAAATATACAAAATAAAAAAGCAGGAGGAATAATAATGAATTTTATTCACAAAAGAATATTGTGCCCGGCGATTGCGGCAGCAATACTTAATCCCGCAGCTGCACAAGCAGCTGAATTTACAGCTTCAATAACATCATTCAGCCTTAATGACATTGGAAATGTATCAATGACTGTAAACAAAGCATCAGACAACACCGGAAAGGGGCTTGCTGCGGTTTACAACGCAGACGGCAGGCTGGAAAAGCTCATTCTTTCAGAGGAAGTAAGCGGGGCCGGAGAAAAAACACTTGTTTTCAACAGCACACTAACAGCGGATAATACCTGCACAGTAAAAGCATTTCTATGGAAAACGGAAAACGACACGATTACACTCGAACCCTTAAGCGACGTATTTACTCTCTGCCCGCCCGAACCGACTGCAACAGCAACAGACGAACCGCCGACTGAAGCAACAGCTGAACCTGAACAGACTTCATCTCCGGTTACAGAAGGATATATCGCTGAGTTTGTAACTGACGAGCACGTATCAATCACAGTATCCAATACACAGGACTTTACAGTCTCCGAAACGGATGCTGCATTTGCATATGCAAGGGACAGCGCTACGGGCGAGGTAGACGCCACAGGCAACGGACAAATTAATTTCAAGGTCGTACCGGACGAGGGCTACGAAGTAGATTCCGTTACAGTAAGTCCCGCAAATTATAAAAATTTAAAATTACCTTCCGAGCTTGGTGAAAACACTTACCGAATCACGAAAGTGACAGGCAATATTACCGTTACGGTAACAACAAAGAAAAGCTCCTCGGACGAAGACGGCGGCGATGAAATCGGTGACGGAATTATACATCTGCTCGGTGACAGCATTAACGCGGACGGAATAGCAAATGTAACCGTAAACGGAACCACGGCTACAATAACCGCCGCAGGTGAATACACTGTCGAGGGTATGCTGAATGACGGACAAATCATTGTAAATTCAGCTGCCAAAACTGATGAAATTATAATTAATCTTGACGGAGTACACGTAACAAGCACAACAGGAAACGCATTTGACGGTCAGAAAGGCAGAATTACACTCGTACCTACCGAAGCGGAAAGCACCTTTGCATCAACATCCTCCGGAGCGGATACAACAGGCATTTACAGCAAAAATGACCTTACAATAAAAGGCAGCGGTACTCTCAACGCTGTATCCGAATACGGCAACGGCATACGCTGCAAAAACGACCTTGAAATCGGAATGTGCGATTTGAACGTAACCGCAGCCAACAACGGAATAAAGGGCGATGAATCGGTTAAAATCACAAAGAAAAACAACTCCGTAACAGTAATTTCCGGCGGTGATGGCATTAAATCCGATACAGCCCCTTCACTTGACGCTGAAACCGGCGAGTATGTATCCGGAGGAACAGTCACTATAAACGGAGGAATTATCAATATTACCGCCGACACAACCACCGAGGCGGACGGCACGGTTTCAACCGGCGACGGTATACAGGCAGACACGCTTCTTACCATAACCGGGGGAACTATCAACATAACGGCAGCAGGTGAAGCGATAAAATCAAACGCTTCAAGTATTGAGTATCTCGAGGATTCAACAGTCTCAGAAACCCCTGCCGACGGTAACGGCTGCATACTGATAACCGGCGGAACAATTAATATTTCAGCCGGCGAAGACGGTATAAAAGCGGTAAAAAACATAACCGTCAACGGCAGTGCGGACATTACAATCACTAATGCACTTGAGGGTATACAGGTTAATGAAATCATCTATGCTTCTGACGAAACCACAGTTCTCGGTTCGGTTGAAGGTTCAATCAACATTGACGGCGGAACCCTTAATATCACATGCAGCGAGGACGGAATTCAATGCGGTACCGGAAATGTAACCATAACCGACGGATCACTGACAATTAACTCACAGCAGGATTGCATACAGTCCGAAAATATAACAAACATTTCAGGCGGCGAATTCGATTTAACATCATACGGCGGCGCACCGCAGAATGTATCGGCAAGCAATCCCGAAGCGGCTGACAGCTGCAAAGGCGTAAAAGCAGCTAATCTTGTATATATAAGCGGCGGTGAATTTAACATAAATACATATGACGACGCAATTCACTCAAATCATACGGTACGCATATCGGGCGGAGGAATAACCGCGGCAACAGGCGATGACGGAATTCACGGTGACAGCTATTTATATATAACTGACAGTGCCGATATAAATATAACAAAGAGCTACGAAGGCATCGAGGCTGCTGAAATCTATATTTCAGGCGGAGAAACAAGAGTTGTTTCAAGCGACGACGGCGCAAATGCGGCAGGAGAAAAGCCGGCAGACAGCGCATATGATATTGGTACGGCTTCCGAGCAGTCTGCCGAACTTCTTGCCGGTCCCGGCGGCAGTCAATGGGGCGGCAGCAGCGGACCCAACTGGGGCGGCGAGGATACCTCTTCCTACGGCTACCTTGAAGTATCGGGCGGACTCTTATATATTGAAGCCGAAGGTGACGGTTTTGATTCTAACGGCAGCGGGCTAATTTCCGGCGGAACAGTGCTTATAAACGGACCGACAAGCGGCGGCAACGGCGTGTTTGACATAGGCGACAACAGCGGAGATACACTGACCATAACCGGCGGAACAATAATCGGCGCAGGTACGTCCGACATGGCGGTAACTCCCGACAGCGCCACACAGTATTATGTTGTAACCTCTTCAAGCTCAGGCGGTCCGGGCAGACCCGGACAGCAGTCCTCCGGCTTCTCCCAGCAGTCGGCGGGAAAGGCCTTTAAGCTTACAAATCAAAGCGGTGATGAAATTATAACCTACGTACCATCAAAGTCATATTCATGGGTATTCATATCAACGCCCGAAATGACGAACGGCACTTATACGCTGAATTACGGAGGAAGCGTATCCGACGGTTCCTTCATCGGAAAAGACCCCTATGGCATCGTGACCGGAGGAACATATTCCGGTTCGTCCTCCTGCACGCTTAATGCGGCGCTCAGATAATCCCGCATAAATACAGAATACCTCCAATTCTGCTTTTATATCCCGTAAAAAAATACACAGCCGTTCTTGCACACGGCTGTGTATCTTTACGAGATGTCCGCATACCGACACCGCGTAATATATATGCTCACAGCAGGTCTGTCCACCCCGTAATATAGCGGTCAGAAATCTGTTTAAGCAACAGTGTTTCATTTGCGTTTGTATCATCATAAACCGCACAGGTTTTAAAGCCTGCTTTTTTAGCTGTTTCTATACCAAGTACAATATCTTCATATACAATACATTCCTCAGGCTCCGCCCCGATGCGCTGTGCGGCAAGCAGATAAATGTCCGGCTGTCCCTTGTTGACGCCCACCTCGCTTGAAAAGGCATATTCATCAATGTAATCTATAATTCCCAAACGTCTGAATGCCGATTTGCACATTCCTTCATACCCTGATGTTGCAACGGCTATTTTTATTCCGTCGGCATGAAGGGTCTTTAAATATGTATCCACATCGGGTTTAAGCTGAATATTATCCGCATATTCTACAGATACAAGCGCACGGAAGTCCTCAAATATCTCAGAAAAGGTCATTCCCAAACCAAATTCACTGTTAATCTGCGGCAGACTTTCCTCCAGAGTCATTTCCTTATAAGCCTCTGCCTTTTCATCAGTCAGTACAAGTCCATGCAGTCTGAAAAAGCTGTCGGTAACCTTATACCATACATTCATCGAATCAAGGATTGTACCGTCAACGTCAAATATAGCGCCCTTCATTAGTATAATATGAACCCCCTTCACCAATATACGTTCATACAATTTTACAGATACTGAAAACACCTTCACCGCATACTCAGATGTTTTCGTTAAGGAAGCACTGATTAAATATAGTACGCAGTGAACACAGTCAGATTTTT
>JAUNPN010000194.1 GCA_030536655.1 bacterium
TGGCATAGCCCATTTTTTCAGCTATTTCATTTAAACTATAGCCTTTTTCTCTAAGTCCTCTTGCTGTGGCAACATCCAAAGCACGACGTTCATTCTTAGCAATCGCTTTATATGCTCTGTATTCGGTTGAACTCAAATTCAAAGACTTTGCGATCTCTGTTTCACTAAGTCCCTGCGACTTTAGCTCAGCTATTCGACTGAGAAAATCGCCGCTATGCTGATAGGGATTGTCACCCGAGCCCCATGGATAACGCCCTGAACGCCGTGGCATGCCGTAATGGACTAATATATTATCCGCAACATCATTCATGATTTTAAGCCTCCCTTTCTTTTACTTTGTTTATTGCCTTGTCAAAATTTATAATTTTATCTATAATCGGAACGATTTCTTCGACAGTCGGGATATGACATAAAACTTCATCGTTCTGATATATACGAAGTTCGATATCTATGTCGGACGGTTTAATTTTGTATTCCAAACAAAAAAGAGCAGCGTAAATTTTGAGCTGCTCCATATGTGCCGGGATTACTCCGGTCTTTAAATCGTGAATTCTCAGCAAACGGTTTCTAAAGCATATAGCATCTGCTGTACCAAAGCAATTTTCGGAATAATATAAAACCTGTTCCGGAGTCATTTTATATCCGATAGCGTCATTAACATAGTTATTCAACGTTTTCTTTGATTTGGGAAGTTTTTGCCCGAGTTTTATACACTGTGCCGCGAATTCGTGAAGTGTGGTTCCTTTTAAAGTTGCGAGGAATTTATTATATGATTCTATCACTTTATCCTCGCTGTAATTTATCCAATGATACTTGCTTGCACCAAGAAAAGCGTGCTGCCCTTCAAGATTTAAATGTTTGTTGAAGTTCATTTAATACTTCCTCCTTGTTTTCCGGACAGATAAAACGTGAAAACGACATCTCATTCATCTGTCTGACATAATATTCTTGATTAGGTTGTTTTTTCGCACGCAAATCCTTTTTACATTCCAATGTAGCCCATCTGTTTTTATGTAAAATAGTTAAGTCGGGGATACCTTGAATATAATCCGGATCATTTTTCATAATGATACAATCCGGAAACAGCGCCTTTAATTCTTTAATGAGTTTTGCTTGGAAATTATTCTCTAACAAAATAGTCAGCCTCCTTTCAGCTTTCAACAAAACGCAAAAGAGAATGTAAATTTATATAAATGACTTTTTATTCTCTCTCTTCATAAAAGGGCATGTTTTTTTCGCGTACAAAAAAGAAAAGCCCATACCGATCAGAGTATAGGCTTTATATAGTTTGTTCGTGTTAAATTGACTCGATGGAACTTTTGATTCTTTCTGCAACTACTTTCGGAATCACAGAATCATAATTATCAGAAAAAACCCAATAACGTCCGGTAACGTGTCCATAATCGTTAAAATCTATCATAAATTGCCACGTTGATAGTCCGCTTTGAGATCGCACCGATCCATATACATAAGGTCCATCTGTATGTAAATCATATAGACGTTTTATACGTTTTCCTGCCGCGAGTGCAGCATCGTTGAATTCTTCCTGAGAAAATCCATCAACAAATTCGCAACGCATATTTTTTCGCCGTTCTTCTTTTTGTTTTTCTTTCGACTTTTTTCTAATGGTTATTAGTGCAGTACCAATAGCAGCAATCGCTACCGTATTAAAAAACTTACCCATTGTATTTTACCTTTTATTGGTTAATAAATATCATCATATTCATTGTCTTTCATTAAATCAGGTAAACGATCAATATAAGTATTCACCGTAGTTTCTCGAACGTAAGAACCACAATGTGAACACATCCATTTACCAGAAAACGAACTTCTAAGGCTATGAATATAATTCATATATACATTACATTTTCCACATTTAATAAAGATTTTATTTTCATTACATTTGGAAGTTCCTATTTTCACAATTTCGTGTGGATAAATAATTTGTTCCTTTCCAAGAGTATGATTTTTATATGTATATGAAAGCCAGAAATTACCATTTTGTAAATATATCTCATTATATTCATCTTTTCTGCTCATAATAGAAACCTCCTTCACTTTTTGTATTTTGTCAAGTTTAAGTATTACTCAATAGATATAGATTTTATAATATCATCAAATTGACTCATATTATTCGATGATGCACCAAAATCAGAATAACATAAGGTTACAATTGAATTATTTATCTGAAAACATATTATTTTTGCGTTTATAGAAATATCAGACATAATGCCGGTAAATTCGGCTACGTACGCTTTCAAATTATCATTGGGTAAAACTGTTTTACCAGTTGATATCAAATTATAATCGTCAACGCTTTCGGACATGCCGATAAGATATTGCCGGAATGCATTTTCGTCAAAGTCGATATTAACACTATCCGTATGCTGAACCATCATCATACCATTAACGGGGTAGTAGTAAACAGCGTCTTCCTCAACAGTGGGATCTTTCCAATCAGAAGGCACTTTATATTTTATACCAAAATGCGAATAATATCCGTTATTTGGTGAGGTAATAGTCGGTAATATTTGGTTCTTAGGTAACGTTATCGATATGTCGACGACATCATCCCAAAGAACAACATCAACATATATTCCGTTTTTAACACCGGTATATAAAATAGAGTCTATAGCGCCCGCCTTAACATTAAATCCTGATTTTTCCATGGCTGATACATACGGCATCAAATTCGGAATATCCTTAAGATTATATCTATATATCGCGCCCGAAGAATCTGAGGTATATTCATACCCATGAATACCAAGGATTTGTCCTAAGTCTGGAACTAAAGAATATTTACTATAACAAGGCACTTTGCCGATACCGTCCCATTCAGTATTAATAAAAACGGTTTTTGTAGCTTCATCCCAGTTAACATTTGCCCCAAAGGCTTCCGCGACAAATCTAACCGGAACCAATGTTCTGTCATCGATTATCATAGGCGGAACATCTAATTCTTTGGTTTCACCGCTTACGTATACATTTTTACTGTTAATCGTAGCGATAACTCTTTCGTCTCCTTTGGTAGCGGTTACTGTTTGTGTGTCATTATTCCAATCGACTTCGGCACCCATAGCTTCAAATATCTTACGAAGCGGTACCATTGTACGATTGTCTATAAGTTGAGGCGGTACGTCAAACGCTAAAGTCTCGCCGTTCAAAGTTACACTAATATCATCTTCAGCATATCCTATTAATCCATAGGTATTAAAAAACATGGCTAAAGACAACAAAGCAACTGATAGTTTTTTCTTCATCGTATTCTCCTCCATTTCAACGTTTCCTTTTTATAACATTATACCACTAATTATAAATTTTTGCAATGGTTTTTTGGCATATTTTCATATTTTATTCACTTTGGTCAAAAACCCACTTTTTTTCACTAATTATATATATTTATATATTTTTTTATTCACAATTAAATAGAATAAAAAGCGGGAAAGTGGGCATGACCCCTCAAAAAGCCCATAGGTAAGGGATTTCTCAGTGGCCACTTTTGCTTTTAAAAGTGGGCAGAAAGTGGGCAAGTGGTCATAAATTTCACTAAAATTGAAGCGTTTTTCTAAATAATTCCATTCTATAATAGCCATACGCTCAACAAAAACGGGCAAATGGCCACTTTCTAAATATAAAAGCGGGCAGAATTTTTCATGAATTCGATTCAAAATCATACAGTGATTCGTCATATATAAACTCGTAAGACTCGTCCACGTTCCAACATCGCTGCATACTAATTCCTTTTATGTATTCTCCACACGAAGGACAGACGAGCGGATTGACGCGGCACGGTCTGATTGTATGAACAAAAACCCATCATTTATGTTATTTCTCTTAACCTCGATTCTATTAAAAATATGACCGCAATCGCATATAGGCTTCATCTTTAAAACCACTTCAACCACTCCTTAAAAATGCACATCAATAAATACCGTCAAACATATAAAACTCCACATAAGATCTGCCCATCCGTCACCGGCTTTGCGCGAAATATTTATGTATCTATGAATACATTTACTGACAGTATACAAAAGCCATAATTTAAACGCACCGACTAATATCGGGAATATAATTGATTTTATCATTCCACGACACCTCCGTATTTAGCCAACACACTCTTCGTGTCAGGGTTAAGATACGCCACTCCATTCAATGTTCCATACTTTTCAAATACATCACAGCACATCAAAAGTACGTCTATGTCAGAACGGGTGAGTCTATTTACGCCGGCTATTGAAAACATACTGCGTTCGTCCCAGCTATCAAGCTTTTGAGCTATATCTTTTCTCAGTTTTTTAGTGTTCATAATCATTCTCCTTTCGATTTTTAAAACATAAAAGAAACAGAGTCCAAGTTTCCTCAGACTCCATCTCTAAATATGATACATTCATTTAAACGAGATTCTTACAAATATCAATGAAATCCGTATACGCTCGTTTTTTCAATTCTTCTTGAATATCCCTTCTTGCTAAATCGTGAGTGAATACCGGTCTACCCAACAAAGCGGAGCAGTACTCGTATACGATTCCGCGATCATCTCCAACAAGCATACAAGTCCCGATATATATTTCCATAACAGCTGCTTCTTTTTTAGAGCCTATCCGTAAATAAGCAGCAATTAGTAAATATGCACAAAATTACGCC